>NZ_ALBR01000078.1:0-49165 GCF_002081505.1 Bacillus sp. CDB3
TCGCTTTTCCATTCAGGATCCTTTCTATCCTCTTCATTATAATCAAGAAGACACTCTTTCATTATTTTTGTATCTCTCGGTAACCTTTTTTCTAACTTGGACCATCCGTCGAAGATCATTTTGTTTGGCAAAGGACACACAAATCCTGTAATACAATCCCAAAAAACATCCCAGTTTTCCCCGTACAAATCAGGAAACTCAAGCTTCTCTTTAAGAAGTAAATGCAATTCTTTTGCATTATAAATGTTGCTTACATCTATGACAATAATTGATTCATGTTCATTACTCAATTATATATAAATCATGCTTAGTTAAATTGGGTTGATTTTATAAGGAGTAAAAACCTCTAAATGTTTATTTTATACGTGTATAAATAATCCTAACATCTCCAAAAATTGATATAATGATACAGTTATTAATAGCAATCAGGGAGATATACAGCATGAACTATACACATATGCCAAAAGAAATAGGAATGATTAAGCGGACTCCATTCGCTTCGATACCGAAGAAATCCAGCGGTATTGGTAAGATTGTTAAAAAACAAACAAAAGTGAAGCGCCCTACATTAACCCAAGACGAACAAGAAATTATTGAAAACAAGTTACTATGTTCATTTCTTTCTGAAGAGAAGATATTGATTACTTATTATAGAGATGGTCATTTGCTTACTAGATATATGACTGTAACTGACATAAATCCGATAAAGAATTTAATAACTTGCACTGATGCATCTTATAACAGAGTTTTCCTTAAATTTATAGATATAATTGATTTGAGATAAAAAACATACAGTTTTTCAAATATATCCGGGAATAAAAATGAAAGAATCTTGTATTCAAGGTTACATACAGATAGAGAAAGCTAAAGAAGCATTTAGATAATAGTTGAAGACGCCCGATTAAGGACGGCTTCAACTATTATCTAACTTTGATATATTCATACCACCATTTACCACCTGATCAAGTATCCATCCACCAAGTAATCTTATCTAACTCTGTATTAGGTAAGACATCGGTTTGGATATAACATAGTCCCCTGAATAAAATTCAATATTCCGTCAATACTGTAGACAACCGATTAAGTTACTTTCTCCTTGTTCCCCCTTGGAGAACCGAGCAGTTAGCTTTTGCTGACTGTTCTTTTGTTTGAAATTAAAATAACGTTTTTGTTCCAAATGATGCCCTCATTCATTTGGACACATTTACCAGTATTTTTACCAAAAAATTCATGATATCGTTAATTAGTCGAGTACGTCATTACTTGACGATTACCCTTAGGAGCCCCGCAGACAATCGGGGTTTCTTTTATTTAAATCCATTTTCTCTTTTAGGGTGATATAGTTCTTAAGATCTTGTTAAACCTGTGCAATTACGGTTGGAACTTCATTCTGTTTGACACATATCCCCAGGCTATCTGGACATGATAAAAGATGAGGTGACTGACATGAAGGATAAAATATTAGAATTAGTACCAGGATCGGTAAAAAAATTACTCCAGAAAAAAGTTAAAGATGGAAACCGATGCATCATTGATTTGGTCGTGGATGATGCAACTGCTTATGGATTTGAACCTGAGCAAGTAATCCCTTGTATCATGGCGGGTTATTATGTTTATGAATCTACCACCTATCCCAGTGAAATGGAGGAAGAATGGAAGCTGAACTTGGTTTTTCATGCGGCCAATCGCTCGGCAATGAAGCTTCTGTCTTATGGGAAGTATAAAGCGAAACAATCTGAAAGTGGATGGATGAGATATACAAATCCATAAGGTTTACTTGACATACACTAACTAGCTTGGTGAGCATGAGGCAACGTCACATGCCCATCGACTTGAGATTTTGAAATACCCCCAAGTATTTTGGTGAAAAAAAGCAACATTTAAGTTCCTTATGACATTTTTCTTATATAAGTTGTAACATTGCCTAAACAACAACTACCTTGTGGATTGTTTACTTCACAACCACATCGATTTTCTCTTATATTTTCGCGAATATGCTCTACTGGATTAGGAGTAAGTCCATTTTTCACATATTGTTTGATTTTTTCTTTTGTCCAATCAAAACAATAACAAATGGGTGTAGTTGCTGAGTCATCTTTTTGATTTACAGCTACCTTTATGTCAGATACAAAGTATTTTTTATTATTCGTATCAAAATAGACTACATCACAATCTTCGTTTGAACAAAAATAGTGATTTTCTTTAGCATTTAATGTTTCTAATGCAGATGGTTTAAGCAATGATTTTAGTGTAATCAACTTTACATTCTTAGCTTTATTTTTACATGATGGACAATGACCATTATTTTCAATTTTTATTCCTTTAAGGTTAATACAACAATCTTCCATTATTCTTCCGCCTTTACAATTTATTATTTTTATAAATATTCTTCTGCTTTCTTTTCTAAATCTATTAAAGTTTCGATAATAAAATATTGCATCTATCTCACCTCATATAAAGTATAAACCCTATACCATAGTACAGGGTCAAGGAAAGTATTATTTACTATATTATCGATTTACTTTCTTAAAATAAACTGTCATTATTCAATAAGCCTTTTTCAAAAATATACTCCGATTGCGAAATTCTAAAACTACATTTAGGGCGATTAACCTTTATCACCTCGTAACTCTTTACTACAACGTTTTACAAAAAACGCTTTTATTAAAATAATAATTCCTATACTCAAAACAAGTAATTGATCGAGTGCAATCACATCACGAAAAATTCAACGAAAAACAAAACCGAAGCTAGACATGCACACACATATAAAACCATGAAAAATCTTACTGAGTAGTAATAGGAAGAAATTCGTCATACCCCCTCCATATGGTAATTATTTCATAAAATATTTTAAATCTATAAATTTCCCTGTATAATTTTTGTAAGAATCTTAATCTTTAGAAACGGAGTGAAAAATATGAAAAGTTTTGGTACGTTAGTAATTTCTACCGTCCTTTCAGCAGGCTTATTATATTATAATGTCGATTCTTTTTATAAAAAGTTCACATCAGGGAATACATATTACTGGGTAAACGGTATCCTAGCTGCTGGATTCCTTATATCCTTAATTATCAACATAAAAGATATTATCAAGAAAAACTACACAACTTCTGAATCGAACTAAGGAGCCTATTATGGTTCCTTTTTCTATGCAAAATAAAAAAGCAGCTGTTAAGCCACTTTGAATTCTTCTTATCCCCAAATGAAATGATATATATATTCTCCCGTTACACGTTCATTAATTCCAGCAATCCTAGCGAATCTCATTAATTCCGCCCCTTGAAGAAAATACACCGAAATCGTAACTGGTACTTGTGACCACATGAATTGATAAAGCTCATTCACTCTCTGATTCGTCGAAACGATTAAATCATTTACAGGTCCATGATTCCATGCAGAGGTTTGAACTGAAGTGAACGGAAGGTCTTTCCCATTAACCACTATTCTTGCCACACTTTGAGTTATGTCCACAACAATCCCCTCCACCATTACAAAAATTAGACCTGTTTCTATACTCATATTCTTGATTAATAATAAATGTTTAAGGCAAACACCTATTTTCATTTCTACTCAAAAAAATTTATATAAAATAAAAAAGCAGCGGATTCGCTACTTTAAAGTAAATTAAACTATTCCCTTTTCTTTTGCTATTTCATACAAAACAGTACGGCTAACTCCAGTTTCATTACATATCTTCTTTACGGTATAACCGTTATTCTTACGATCTTTAAATAATCCCAAAGCTTGTTTCATACTTTCATTTGTCTCAGTGTATTTCTTAGGCTTTCCTTTATACACACCACTTTATAAACACTATCTTTTTCTTATATTTTCCATTAGAATTTAATAGAAATATTTCGATAACAAAGGAGCAACGTATGAAGCATAATATAAATCTATGGTCCTTTATTTTTTCATTCGTTTGCATTGCTTTTTTTCTTTTATATCTTGAATTATGCACACCTGAAATGAATGCATCTTTTATAAACGTCGTTTATTTTCACCCTTTATTTTTCGTACTCATTTTTTCAATAGGAACTTTTTTTGCTGGTATTATAGGATTCTCTAAAGTAGATAATTGGATAGCAATGCTTAGAAGCATAGTAACAGTTCTACTAACATTGTTATTATCAGTGTTTTTAACACTAACTTTGATCGTTGGCTATGCATTAAGTTAAACGTAATTCTTCACGAATAAAACTCAATATTCCGTCAATACTGTATATGACATTAGATTTTCTCCTTGTTCCCCCTTGGAGAACCGAGCAGTTAGCTTTTGCTAGCTGCTCTTTGTTTGTAAAAAGCACTCAATTAACTGGGCATACATATAATATTCTGTGTTCCTTTCTCTATATATTGAAATTGTCTTTACAAATGGATAATCTCGTCACGAGAGCACTTTATTAAGTACTCTTTTTGGGTTTTAAACTAATGAAAAATGAAATTTTTACCATGAAGGTAATTGTTAAATATTTTACTCTTATACAGTATAATGGGATAGTTATTGTGTATTGGCATTAAGAGGAGCGTCCTGATTAAGCGCTTCTCTTTTTTTATAAAATAGCTCCAAATTACTTGGACACATTCACCAATTTATTCACCTCGAAATTCATGTTAAAATCCCTTGTGAGTACGACATAACTCAACCCTATGAAGCTCTGCAATATTTGCGGGGCTTCTTTTTTTAACAAACCGTTAGTTGATTACGCTGACTACCTTGATGTACAAAATAACGATTTTGTTTGACTTTAGTTCTTAGATAAAACCGACTAGACACTAACATTTTTATGTAGTACAATTCCTATCAGAAAAATGTTAGGAGATTTATTTATGACTTTTGAAGATAATCGTAAATTAGGAATTCAACAAGGATGTATAGTATTAACAGATCAATCACAATATCTTGTTGTTAAAAAGAATGAAAATTATTCTTTATTAAACATCGCAACTGCGGAATGCATAAACTTTGAAGTTTCACTTGAACATCTTGAAGAAATGGTCCAAGTAGATTTAAAAGAAAAAATTCAAGATATCATTCCACCAGAGAATATTAAAATCGTAGCTCAAAACAGAATATAAAATGTATTTTCTAAGAGCACTTTCGATAGTGCTCTTTTTTCATGAACAGTTTCAAAACAACTATTTTGTTCGACTTTCTATTAAGTTTTTTAATAAACCTTATAAATTTGTAATGCTGATGTCACCTAAATGAATGGTCGCTTGGATAATATTTGTTTAACATGTAAATTGTTAACTTGATTAAACAAAATATCATTAGTAGGTGACACTTTATGAGAAGATCCTGAATTAAACGCAGAAGAAGATAAGATCGTATCCGAAGAAGAAAAAAATATAATGGCTTTAATCGAAAGCCTTCCAGAAGAGGAACGAAAGCTTGGGAGCAATTAGAAATGTACGTTACTTATATGAAAAATAAAAAGAATGACTAATCACAGAAGACAGCCTCACAATGGCAGTCTTCTTTTTATGTATTTTCTTTATATGACTCTTCAAGACATACCTTTAAAATTTCCTCCGCTTTTACTGAAGTCCCCAATTTCAAGCCTAATTTTATTGTTTCTCTAGCTAATTATTCTTTCGTCATCATAAATTCTCCCTGCATCCTCTTTGTAGTTTATGAATTTTCCACTTAAATTAAGTAAAAATCGGATTTCTCCAGTAAGTACGAAAATGAACATGAATTCTTTTTTTACCCATATTATACATGGATGTCTTTTCTTTATGCGTTAAAAAGCCCACCTATTTCCGTAGGTGGGCCTTATCTTTATTACACAATATCAAAGTATACTCTCTTTTTCTCATAAACTTTATGTAATTATACATATTCGTAAAAATTACACCAAATAAATATTACATGTAGTAAAATATAACTTGTGGACACGTTCTATAAAGCAGATTCTCCGATTAGAAGGCGTAACACATCTCACCCATATAGATGTGGCGTTGCTTTAATCTAGCTAGCCAAACAAACGATCTCGATTCTCTTGTATTTGTACACTAACAATCTGGTAAAAATAAATGATTCTGTTTTATAGGGCGTGTTTACTTGATGTCCAATACATATTATTAAAATTAAAGTGGTTCAAGTCAGAGAAAGGCACCTTAAGGTGTCTTTTCTTTATTTTCAAAAGGACCTGCTCAATTATTGTGTAAAAAACATAAAGTAATTTGAATCCGTTAAAATGCATGAATGTACCCTTGTTTTCCCCTCTTATTAAAGGAGGAACTATTATGGGATTTGGTGGTAGTTGTAGTAGTTGTGGCGGCGGCTTTGCTTTACTAGTTGTATTGTTTATTTTATTGATCATTGTTGGAGCTTCTTGCTTCTGCTAAAAAACTATTGGAAAAGACACTCTTATATGGGTGTCTTTTCTTTATAATAAAAAAGCTCTCCATAAAGGAAAGTTTTTAGGTTTATACATTCAAGTCATCCAAATTAGTTATTTACACAACACTTTATCACTTTCGGTCTTTAGTATGAAATACAAATAATCCTTCCGCTATACAAAGTTGCTCAACTAACTTTAATTCCTTAGATTCAAAACTTAAATAGTTAAAAAGGTCGATTAGTGTGTGTGGATTAAAGTTTCACATTATTTCTTCGCATCTTTCATGCTGTAATATCCTAAATTAATAATAATTAAGAAATACCCACCCATAATTCCAGCAGCAAATGTCCACATGAACTTATGATGTTCAATTTCATACATAATAATCGCACCGAGGATCGCGGCTGCAAACCGGTTCATCATTCCAAGCATCGGTGCTTTTTCTTTTTTACAATACTATCCCCAAACTTTTCAATACGCCTTCCTAAAATCCAGGCGCAGTACATACTAACTAGAAGGCCAATGCTTATCCCTACAAAATAGGCTGGAAAAGGTGTCATAAACCACCCCAATAACATCACGCCTAGCAAGCAATACATTTGTATGTTAAATGATCTTAGTGCCATACGAATCATGTTATGCTCCTTATCTTTCTCATTATATTTACGTATCATCAATCCCATCTTTCAGACTTCAAGCTTTCCGGCATATCTTTTTTAAAATGAGGGAATTTGATTTTACTTACCATTAAATAAGCGAGTATGCATGTGCCAAGCGCCACGGAAACTGGATTATTCGAAAAGCATAAAATGAGAAGACACATTGCTGCGAATGGAATGGGCATTCCTATAAAAGTCGGGAGTTTGCTTTGTTGTGTGTTAAATCTAGCAAGCCGCAGCATTCCGCAAATACTGTAAGCCAGCGCACATATCATCCCGATAAACTGTAAATCTTTTAAAGCGACACTATATGCAAGAATAGACGGTGCCACACCAAAGGTAACTAAATCCGCAAATGAGTCTAACTCTCCGCCAATTTCCGACACAGAATCAAGTTTCCGAGCGACCATGCCATCAAAAAAATCAAATAACATTCCTGTAATAATAAAAACTGCTCCCAAATACATATCGTGAACGAAAACAGCATAAATAGCCAAAAGCCCACATACAAAATTTGCTATCGTAATCATATTTGGTATGTAACTCATAACACGCTCCTCCTCCTCTCAACTATCCACTTCATATAGACTTTCTTACTCATTCGGATCAATGTCCTTCTGTTTTTCTTCCAATATAACTTTATTTATTTTCGTTAATGTATCAGTCATTTGCTGCAAAGCTTCGATATCAATTTTCGAGAAATATTTCTCAATTAATACGTCATCTAACTCAGACAACCGCTCTATATACTTACTACCGTTTGGACCAAGTGTAAGGAAATACTCCCGTTTATTATTAGGGTTTACTTGTTTCGAAATCATCTTCTGTTTGTCCAATTTCGATAAAACTTGGCTCACAGCACTTTTAGATATATTAAAAGTACTCGCAATGTTATTTGCTTTCGTGTTTTCATTTAAATTGATATAAAATAGCATGCTCTCTTGCTGCCCTGTAAGACCGAACTCATCCTTTAACTCCTGAAATAGTAAAATGTAGAAGTCATTGTAGGCTCGATTCATTTCATTAATTACTTCTTTATACGATCTAGTCATAGCATTCTTCCTCCAGTCATGCTGTTATTTCGTTTCGCTATATAGTTTAGTTAACTTAACTAAACTATATTACACCTTTATGTTCGTGTAAAGGGAAATATCGCTCCATACTTTTCTACACAATTTGTGTAAATTATGAAATAGGGTACGCTCCCTTACCTTGTTTACTGCTTTTAATGGATCAAATCCCAACATAATATATTATATCTATCATTCCGAATAATCGAACGTACCCATTACTTAAATTCCATATAGACCCATTATTGGTTAAAATGTTATAATTAAATCATCCTACATAGTTACTCATGTTCAGGATGAGTAACTAACGTCTTAATAAGCAATGCGCATAACTCAAATAAAAAAGACACTGCAAAGTGTCTTTTTTATTTACATTAAGTTTCCTTTTTATTCCAAAACCGATATAATAAGATGTAACATTCAATACATATAAAGAGAAATATAGATTTTCCAAATCATTATCCCCCCTGAAAGTACTTCTATTTTGGAGGAACAGAATATGAACAAAAAGTTATTAACATCATTAGTATGTAGCACATTCTTATTTGGATTATCAGCTTGCAGTTCACATGATACATCCAGCAATAACACGAAAAACGAACAAGAGACTTCTAAAAAAACAAAGAATGATGAACTTAGCAACAAGGATCCTCAAAAAGAACTTCCAACCAGTGGAGATTTTTCTGGTATATACATATCTATAGGCCCAGTAGATTCATTAGATGTTATCGGTAATGGAGAAGTTAAAGCACAAGGCGTATTTAAAGTATTAGACCTCCGAGTGCATAATGGTCAAGAGGAACCCATTACACTAAATAGCGACAACTTTACATTAATTGACGGAACCGGAAGAGAATATCACATTTCTAATGAATATCAATTAGTACTTAAAGCTGCTAATACCGCTACATTTAAATTTGGTGTTCTTAATCCTCTTGAAAATTTGGAAGGGAACATTGTATTCGATGTGCCGAAAAATACGCAAGGATTAACTTTAAAAGTTAGTGGAGATACGTTGGGTAAAGGGATCGAGTTAAAAGTGGAATAGTCAAAATAGATAAATCACCTAACATAACAAAAAGTACAGCCTTTGTATTAACTACAGTAGACTGTACTTTTTTATTTGTGATTTTGTGTAACTTACTATCACATTATCCCTTAATTCTTTTGAGAAGATGCTCTCCAATCACGAAACGATGTTGGGCGTCCAGAATAAGCTCTTTGCTTTGGAGCAGCTGGTTTTTCTTCAAGAATAGTTGATTTCTCCTCAGGAGTAGTTTGTTTTTCTTCAAGAATAGTCAAAGCTGTTTGCATTTTCTCCAACTGCTCTTTTAAAGCTTGCTGTTCAATCTTTAAATCCGTAAGTAAACGTAAAATCATTTCAGAATTAGCCATAAAGATCCTCCTTCCCCCAATACACAGAATAAAATAACATATGTAATAAGCGGAATACTCGTGACAAAAATACGCTCGTCAACTCTCTTAAAATACCGAGTACTTTTATTTTTCCAAGGGACCTGCTCAAGTTTATCCGTAAAAACATAAAGTGATATAAATCCATTAATATATGGACTTTATGGAAGGAGGAGTTAATATGGGCTATGGCGGTAGTTGTGGTGGAGGCTGTGGTTTTGGCGGTGGATTCGCTTTACTTGTTGTGCTCTTTATCTTATTAATCATCGTTGGCGCTAGCTGTTGGGGCGGCGGATTCGGCTGCTAATAAGAGGCACTCTTGAGAGTGTCTTTTTTTTATTTCTCAATATGCGACTAACCTATTTGTGTTACTATCAAAGTGCGAGATTCTCTAAGCGTAATATAGTAGTTTACCAACTATGAAAGCCACTGTCACAAGAAAACAGTAGGCTTTTATTTTGTTATTTAAAAAGATGAAAACAGGGATCACCCTTTGCACCAATCAACATTTTAAAATTGACATAGCACTTCATGCACCATATACTGTTAACAACAGTATACTGTCATTAACAGTATAAATTCTAATTCATTTTAGGAGGTATATTCATGAAACATACAGGAAGACATACAGGTGCATTTCTTTTGTTATTTTTAGCAGAAGGTGATAATTATGGCGGGCAACTACTTCAAAAATGTGAAGAAGAACTTCCGGTCAATCCAATCGATAGTGCCATTCTTTACCGCACGCTGAAGAAATTGGAAAACGAAGGTGCGATTGAATCTTACGTAAGTACATCCGTTCCAGATAAACCGAGAAAAATGTACAAAATTACTACAGTCGGCAAAGAACAATTAGCAGATTTCCAAATAGATATTGAGGAAAAAATGAAAAACTTAACCTTTTTCTTAAACAAATATAAAGACTTAAAGGAATCTAACCATGATTAATGGCGCTATTCTTTACACTTTGGCCATTATTCTTACGGGGATTTCTTTTATGAAAGATCGGAATAAAACGAAAGCTGCCCTTTTAAAATCATGGAAAATATTTCGAAACCTCCTCCCTGCCATGCTATCTATTATGCTTTTCGTTGGCTTATCGCTTTCTATCTTAACGCCGTCCTTCATCTCTTCTATCATTGGAGAACAGTCCGGATTGTTAGGTATTGTTTATTCAGCAATACTCGGCTCCGTTGCACTTATTCCAAGCTTTATCGTATTTCCTCTTGGTAATACTTTAGTCCAACACGGCGCAGGCCTTCCTCAAGTTGCGGCACTTATGTCTACACTCATGTCAGTAGGAATTACAACCTTGCCGATGGAACAAAAGTTATTCGGACGAAGCTTTGCTTACGCACGTAATGCATCTGCATTACTCATGTCACTCCTATTCTCATATATCATTTGGGTGGTGATGGTATGAAGGAACTAAAAAGATATCGCTTCTTTTTCATATTACTGCTTGGGCTCCTCTTATTAACTTTTATAAACCAATCTTTAGGATGGAGCGCATTACAACTAACAGGGAATAGTATTTTAGATATGCTATTTCTACTCCCCCCTGTCCTAATATTTGTAGGATTACTTGATCAATGGGTGAAAAAAGAAACGCTCATGAAATATATGGGGGGAAAAAGTCCGGCATATATGGAATCTTATTCTCTTTATTATTAGGCGGAATTGCAGCTGGTCCCCTCTATGTTGCCTTTCCGATTGCAGCACTACTATTAAAAAAAGGCGCAAGCATTAGGTACATCGTATTTTTCTTAGGCGTTTGGACAACTGCGAAATTACCAATTATGGTGTATGAATTTTCTTCATTTGGAGCGACTTTTACACTGATTCATATTGGCTTCGGTCTCGTATTCTTCTATATTATGGGGATTATTTTTGAGAGATTTTATGATCAGGGGCAGATGCTGCAGTATGATATTACGAAAGAAATGTAAAAAGACATCTTTAATCGTAAAGATGTCTTTTTATATAAACCTTAATTCTCGTTCTATAAAATCTGCGCTGCCTTTACTTCCTTTTTCTCTTCTTTTAAGAACAACGATACAACAAAAGCAATAACAATAAAGATTAACCCTAGTGTAAATGCACCTTGGAATCCAGATGTTAAACCGTTTAACTTCTCTACTGGATCCATTGGGTTTGCGGAGCTTTCCATATACTTAGTTGTTCCTGAAGACATTTTCGAAATAAAGATAGCCGTACCAATTGCGCCAGCTACTTGCTGCAACGTATTAAATAGTGCTGTTCCGTGTGGATATAAATCTGGTGTTAATTGATTTAAACCATATGTTTGTGCTGTCATGACAAACATGAGTCCAACCATTAATACGCTATGCATGACAATAATTTGTAGCATTGATGTTTCAGGAGTAATGCCTTTAAATAAGAACATTGCAATCCCTACTAACACAATACCGGGAACGATAACAACTTTCGGACTAAATTTATCAAATAGTTTACCTGCGATTGGTCCCATTATGGCGCTAATAATACTTCCTGGAAGCATTATTAGTCCTGATTTAAAGGCTGTAACGAGTAAAACTGTTTGCAGGAACATCGGTAATAAAGTCATCGTTGAAAATAACGACATCATCACAATGACGATTAATCCAACTGATATTGTAAACATCGGAACTTTAAATGCACGTAATTCTAAAATTGGATTATCGATTTTTAATTGTCGAACGACAAAAATACATAGTGATATAAGCCCAACAATTAAGGCGCCATACACTTTCGCATCCGACCATCCTAAATCACCTGATGCACTAAAGCTATACACAATCCCGCCGAAACCTAATGTCGATAAAAGAATAGATGGATAATCTACTTTCGGCCTTGTTAACTCTGAAACATTTTTAATGTACTTCATTCCAATCATAATTGAAATAATCACGATAGGAATAACAATGTAGAATAACCAGCGCCAATTTAGTGAATCAACGATTACTCCAGATAATGTAGGGCCAATTGCTGGAGCTGACATCATAACGAGTGCGATTAATCCCATTGTGGCACCACGTTTTTCAGGTGGACAAATAATTAAAATCGTATTCATTAATAACGGTGAAATTAACCCCGTCGCTACTGCTTGGACGATACGGCCGACTAATAAAACGGAAAATGTCGGTGCAAATCCCGCAATTAATGTTCCGACTAAAAACGTTACCATAGCGATCAAGAACATTTGTCTCGTTGTGAGCCATTGCTGAAGTAACGCTGTAATCGGGACTAAAACACCAACTACTAACATGTAAGCTGTAGAAAGCCATTGAATAGTTGAAGCTGTTACATCAAATTCTTTCATTAATACCGTTAACGCATTACCAAGTAACGTTTCGTTTAATAATGCAACCATTGCCCCTAAAAGTAACGCAATTAAAATGGGGGTATGCTTCATATTAGAAGTATCAACTTTGCCATTTGCGGGGCTCTTAGTTGTTATATTCATTTGCAAATTCTCCTTCTGTTTTTTTACTTAAAAAGCTTTAAATACACCGGAACACATGTAATATAATATACATATGTAGATTAAAAAGGGAGAATCAATTTTCATCCTTTGTATATTTAATCTACAAAAAAGGAGAATTGTAGATGAACGATAATGAAAAACAACTTGATTTACGTATTAGACGTACACATAAATTACTATGGAATTCCTTATTTGAATTAATGACGCAACCAAAACAAAAATATAGTGCCATCACCATTAACCAAATATGCGATCGCGCGATGGTACACCGAACAACCTTTTATAAACATTTTGAAGATAAAGATGCTTTATTAGCATTTGGATTTAAACGCTATGGCGAAATGATTGCTGAAATACCACTTTTAGATCGATTAAGTAAACCATTTCAAGTGATGGAACAATTCCTACATCATGAAGAAATCTGTAAAATATTTGAGGCACAAATGTCTGATGAACAATTCAATAGCCGCATGTATTATTTAAGTCACGAAACAAGAAAACAAGAAACAGAAGCGCTAAATCGCCTTTGTAAAAATCATACGATGCCAAATGATTTAATAACGGAATTTTATTCAGGAGTAATCACCTCATTAAGTGCGTGGTGGTTTCAAAACGAAAGAAAAGTTCCTGCAGCAGAAATGGATAGGCACTTCCACCAACTTCTTAATCGGGATATTTTTCAGTTTGAAAAGGAATAACTTCAACATCAAAAAAACGCCCATATGAAATGGGCGTTTTGCATACTACTTATTCTTTTTTAACTTCTCTAACTCCAGCTGTACTTCTTCTTGCAAATTTTGATCTAACACTTCTTGTTGATTAGGAGACTTCAAATTATAAAAATAGTTACTAGCAGCTGTTTCTGCTTCTAGTTTTTGCACATAAGATTCAATGCGTGCAAAGCCTTTCGCTGTACTTTCTGTATGGAAAGAATCAATTGCCGTGTTGCTCTCTTTTATCGCTCGCGCCGCATTTAACCGCGAAACAAGAACTAGTTCTTTATATTGCAACTCTCCATATTTCTTTTGCAATTTGTCAATTTGTTCATAAAGCGTCGCTGTCTGCTCTTTTGTTATTTCGTACTGCTTGCGATATAGCTCCGCTTTTTTCTCATTCACGATTTTTTCTTGCAGGGCTAACTGTGCCATTTGATCTTCTTCGCGTGATACTGCAAGCTCAGCTTGGCGAGTTCTCTTCGCAATAAGGGCATCCGTTTCTGAAATTAATGCTTCATATTTCTTCTCTAAATAATATTGATGAGCAAGTGCTTTTTGAGCTTTCGTAATTTGCTGTTCTGTTTCGCGAAGATATTGCTTTAACATGCTAACAGGATTTTCTACCTTATCTAACGTTTGATGCACATCCGCTACCACAATATTTTTAATACGTTTTAAAATACCCATTATTACTTCTCCTCCTTACGAATATTGCGTTCCCATTGATCTAAAATATCTACTTGTTGTTGTACTTGAAAATCGCTGTATAAATCTATATCAGTTGCCATTCTTTTTTCTTTAAACTTTTTATATGCCCAAACAATCATTGCAACAAATGCAAGCATCGGAAGGACCGGTAATAAACCAATAACTAGAAGCAATATGCCTGTCCACTTTTTAACCATATTCCCTTCAGACTTACGAAGCATGAACCATCCGAAAAGAACAAATCCAAACGCTAACAGGAATGGTACAAAGAATAAACCTTCAAACTCTTTTTCATGATGTTTTTCATGATGCTGATTTCGTTCAAAGTTATTAACCTTTTCTTTTTGCGCGATGAAAGCTTCTCTTTCTTTATCGTGAGAAACAGTATACGCCGCTTGCTTATGCTTCTCATGATCCCATCTTTCAAACTTCATACTATGTAATCCAAACAATAGTAATGCTAGAAGTAACGGAAGGATCAAAATCCATTTTAACCAACGCAATTTTTTACGTTTATTCTTTTTCATCTGCTCACCACCATCTATCATTCGTTTTGAAATAAGTAAAAAATGTATTACCTCCCTTTACCTTTGATACATATGAGTGTAAAACTTAGACGTGAGAAGAGAATGAAAGAAACATGATGAATATATGAGAAATATATAAGAAATTTCTCATAATCATTTCAAAACGAAAGAACCCAATCTCTCCATATAAAATAGAGAAATTGGGTTCTTTTTCATTATTTCTATTCACTTTAGAAACTTACATACCGATTTTCTTCAGGTCCGAACTTTCAATGATCGAATGGGAACATCCGTCTTTGCCAATATTTTCGCGACAGATAACGTTTAATGGTACGTAACTTTTTTATATTCATCTTCTTTCATACCTTGAGAAATAACTTTCTTTACAAATTACCCTTGTTTAATATATAGAACAGAACTTTCGAACTAATACACTTGACAGCCCCACCCAATAATGAACGAAATAATTGCAAATCTTATCACTCTAATCATATCAACATACTAAAATAGAAATTTGCCATTCAAACTAAAAAGAAAACAATAACTGAACTAAAAATAAAGCCCCCCTATGAGAAAAAGAATCCCTAATTTGTAAAATTATTGACTGTACCAGCCTCTTTCAGAATCACCATTTCTTTTCATTTGTTTAATATATAATACGAATTTATCTAGGAGGTATCTAAATGATTTCAAATCAAAAAAATGATATATCTAAAGTTAAATTATTTAATAGAGATTCTATCCCTTCGAAATCTAGGAAGTCTTCAAATGTTCTATCAAAAACATCGAAAGGTACTAAAACCATATCAAAACCCGCCAGTTTTCTTAATAATTCATTAGAAACAAATTCGTTATTTAAAGAAAAAGACTTATGTTGTAGACATATTTTAGAACATAGAATCGAGTTGGTTCCTCCCGCAAAAAAAGGAACGACTAATGTTAAGAAGCACTTATTCGCCACAATTAAAAAGGTTTGTTCGGAGGTAGTTGTCATTAGTGGTTTTCTACGTAAGACTATTACTTATACTGCTGTAATGAATGGTCAAGAAATTCCACATCACAAAATTGAAGATGATATTTCATTTGAATATCTTATAGAGTCAGAACATATTCAAGAGAACGATCAATTTGAAATTATTGAACAAAGAATATTAGGGAATGTAATATCTTATGAAACAAATTTTGGCGGAACAAATTATTACCAAGGTATTAAAAATAACCTCACTTTTAATATTCTTGAAAAAGATATTATAAAAATTAGTATAGAAATTTTACCTACTTGTTAAGAGACTAAATAAAGTATACTTGAAACTTTCATATATCCCCCAAAACCAAAATACTTCATCAATAATTATATACTCCTATTAAATTCCCAACATATACGGTGAAGCTTTGTAAACAAAGAAGAACTTTGTTCATTCTCTCTTTTTATTTCTACTTAGCATAGGGCTAAAAAAAGCCACGGTCGCTTCTATGTATGGAAAAATGCTCTCTTATACCTAAAAGATTAGTTTTATATTTCTTATTTGTATTTATAGTAGATTCGCCGTTTCACTTTCTTTCATATTGAATAACTTTAAAAGTAATAGAACTTGTAATAGTTTTTGGTATGTTACAAATCTATTTGTTCTTTCTAGTGTATTAAAGATGTATCTATTATAAAAATTAAGGAGTGAATTCATTAATGGTATGTCCCATAGCTAACCCAACAACTTGCTGTCAAGTCATGATTGAACACAAAACAGATTTAGTTCCGCCAGCACTCGAGAACACAGTTGTTGTTACACAAACCGTTGAAGCTGATATCGAAAATGTTATTCCGGAAAAAGTTGTAATTTGTGGGGTAGTGCATAAAACCTTAACTTATACGGCCGTTTTAGAAGATGATACCCAAGTTCCTAATTTTCAAGTTTTTGATGATATTCCGTTTCAGTGTGCTATTGATCGCGAAGATGCCAATGAAGGGGATCTTTTCGAAGTGACAGGTGCGATAATTCTTGGAGAAATTACTCTTCAAGAACAAAATTTCGGCTTTATTAATGATTCGCGAGTTGCATTTAACTTTAAAGAAAAGGAAATTATTAAAGTCTGTATAAAAAAAATAATTGATTCCTCTGAATTTTGCATTCCAACTGTTGAAGGTAGTAAACCCAAAACAAGTCCAGAAGAGAAAATTAATACTATTATCAAAAACAATCAAGTTCCAAGTGTATTGGCATCCTCTTTTTTTCAAATGGCTCGTCGTTATTTAAAAGGCCTTAAGCCTGTTGATTCTATTGAGACGGCTGCATTTAATGTTTTTCGAAATCTTTCCCCGGCTGTACGTAATGTACTATCATGTTCCGTGAGAAGAGTTGATGCTTTACCAAAAGAAATTCGTAATCAGCTTCTTTCTCCTGGTTTTTCAAGAAACGAGCCAGTAATTCCGGATAAATTAGCTCAACTACTCTCCCAAGAATTGCTTCAAAAAGCAAGCTTGGTAACTTTCGGTGATTCTGAAGGTTTAACTAATGAAAGGCCTGGACGGCCAAGAATTATTAGAGGACCGGATAATGAACCATTTGTACCACCAAGTGTTTGTATTGTTAACGAATATCGTACCAACTCTTTTTCAGTTGATCCCAATTTTTTTAGACCCGACGAGTTCCAACAAGTATGTCGAATTGATTCCAATAATCAAACAGTTTGCGAAATTCAACCTCCACCATGCCCTGGGAATAGCATTATTCCTGGTCTTGGACAACCCCCAATCTGTTTACGTGTACCTGATGTTTCTCCAGGTAATGCTGTAAAACTACAAGGGGTCAACTTTATTGATGTTAATGGACAAGTTCGTATCACTTCTAAATCAGGAGCCGTTGCGCCCCGCTTAGTTGATGCACATGTATGGGGAGATGTTACAACCCCTGTAACTGAGATAGTCGATGGACAAGAACGAATTATCAATGATTGTAGAGTCAAAGATGTCATTACTTTCAAAGTCCCCGAAGATCTCATTCCAGGTATTTATAGCATCGAAGTTATTATACAAAATAATACAGGTGTCGGTTTGCCTGGACAACATGTATCCGAAAAACAATATATAAATATTTTACCTCCTCCAACAGCTACTTTTCAGGTCTCTAGCGTAAGATTGGATATCCCTGAAGAAACAAGTGGCCCTGGTTCTGATGAGGTAGGCATTCGTGTTTTGTCGATTCCAATTTCCAACGATTTAACTCCTGGTGAGATTATTACAAATAACTTTAGATTTAATGATGTTGATTCAGGAGAAAGTCGTGATATGACTCGAAACCTTATTCAAGGTAGCAATCTTGGTGGAATTTCTTTGGCTATTATTGGTTATGAAATTGATAGTGAGGATGCTTACGAGGCACAAATCCAAGAATTTGCAGACGCCTTTGAACAAGTTATAAAAAGTAGCTGGAATCTAGTTGCAGATGCAGTTGGAGCAGTAGCAGGTCTTGTGGCTGGTGCACTTCTAACAGCAACTTGGGGTTCTGTTATAGGCGCTGCGATTACTTTAGCTATATTAATCTTTGCCGCATTATGGGCTCCTGCTGATCTTATTATT
This sequence comes from Bacillus sp. CDB3, assembly GCF_002081505.1. NCBI lineage: Bacteria > Bacillati > Bacillota > Bacilli > Caryophanales > Bacillaceae > Bacillus > Bacillus sp. CDB3. The sequence goes on from NZ_ALBR01000078.1 coordinate 18,508, forward strand.
GAAGATTTTATCGGCTTAAGTATTCTTGATTTGGCTACTATGACAAGTGCTAATTTTCCTATTCAACCAAATCGCCAATTCACCTCACCAGGTGGGATTGATGTAAGTATTGGAACAGTTAGTAAAAATGCTACACAAACTGTTGAAAAACGTGATTATCATAGTGATGAGGAAGATAGTCATTATCAAATTACTCTTCGTTATATTCGTTTAGTTTAAATATAAATATTTTATGTAAAGAGGATACAGACCATAAACAAAATTCCCTGTCGAGGAAATATTAAATATCTTAGTTGGAGTTTGGGTACTCTGCAATTAGATAATGAATCCACTGACGACGGCAAGATTTCATCCATGTCCTCTTTATTGTTTAATACGACGTTGGGAAGTGCTTCAAATAAGTAACGAAGATAATGATAGGGACTTAAATTGTTCTCTTTTTTAGCTTCAAAGCACACTATACATGATGGCACCTCGCAGTGAATTTGAGAACATCCAATTTTTTCTCCCGATTACAAATGGTTTAATAGAACGCTCACTTCTATAGTTATCGATTTCTAAACGACCGCCTAATAAGAAATCTTCAAGATGATTCCCATTGATTCAAACAATAAGTGATGACCTTTCCTAACGCACTTTTTGGTAAAACACAATCTTTCTGTTCATGAAACCATGCTGAAAAAAGCCCAGGATGGGGCTGCTTTTTTCAAGTCTCTGCCTATATCATTCGGTAGGAGACATGTTTGAGCGTCCTTTCAATCGAATAGAGTTGATTACAGAAGTGTAAACCTTCACTCGCGTCACTTTTTTCCTCTTCTTTGAATCAGGTAAAACCTTTAAAGGTTCATCAAACTTTCGTCTGGTATGTACCCAACATCCCACAAGGATGACATCCGGTACTTGATTATCCATCTGCTTGTAAATACCCTTGAAAACCAGTTAAAAACGTTTCGGATACACTCCTGCTCTTGTAGGCTAATAGTCATAGAGGAGTGTCCTGTACGGTATAACCATAGATAAGGCGTAATTGTTGCTGTGGGTTATAAGAAGAATATAGAATAGGTATCTCATTTATTGAATAGGCACTATCTTCCCTTCTCCTAGCCAAAACTCAACTAAAGAATATCATATATAATTCCTTTTGATGGAGAAAAAAACGTCGATAAATTTCTATTTAAAATATTCAGAATTGATATTAAAATAAACGATAGGGATAGGGGTATGGAATCATAAATTATACATAACGAGGGACTAGAAATGAAAATTCAATTAAAAGCTGATTTAATGCTACTACTAGTTACATTTTTTTGGGGTGCATCCATCCTACTTACAAAGCTTGGACTTGATGGTATAGAAGAATATAATTTAATCGCATTACGATTTATTATCGCTTTTCTTTTATCAGGTTTAATATTTTACAAACATTTATTCAAAATCGATTTTAAAACTGTAAAATATGCATTTATATTGGCCTCTGTTTTATTTATCGTTTACATTTTTGCGACGTTTGGCACAAAGTATACAAGCGTTTCTAATGCTGGTTTCTTACTATGTCTCACAGTCATTTTCATTCCCATATTATCAGCTATATTTTTAAAACACATTCCTGAAAAGAAAGTTATATTAGGAATTGTGTTAACGATAATAGGAATCGGCTTATTAACATTAACTAGCGAATTCAAGATCGGTAATGGCGATATATTCTGCATATTGTCTGCTTTATTTTATGCCATTCACGTCATTATTACTGGAAGTGTAACGAAACATGTGAACTCGATTGCGCTCGGGGTCATACAACTCGGTTTCGTCGGCCTATTTAGCCTTATTTTTTCATTCATTATAGAAACGCCAAAGCTTCCTGGCACGATCGACTCATGGCTAATCATCTTAGCCTTAAGCATATTTTGCACCGCAGTCGCATTCATCGTGCAAGTTATCGCCCAGCAATACACTACGCCTACCCATACAGGACTTATTTTTTCATTAGAACCTGTCTTTTCCGCAGGATTTGCCTTTGTTTTCACAGGCGAAACGCTCACTGGGAAAGGGTATTTAGGGGCGACGCTTATATTGTTGAGTGTGTTGATTGCTGAGTTGGATTTTAAGAGTTTGTTGAGGCCTAATTATAAGAAGAATATAGAGTAAACATTTCACTATGATCAATAAACATACCCCAGAAAAATATGAGTTTATATTATTTTCATTCTCTTAACTTAAATTTTCTTTTAAATGAGCCTTTTTTTAGATGCTATCTTCGAATAAGGTAGCATCTAAAAAATGTTAAAAGAAATTTCCCCCTAGTATCTTCTTATATTTTATGTAGCCTTCATATTTGACCTTGTCTACGTTCTTTGAAGTGAAGATGTTCAAAATTACTTACTGAATATAGTCATACAGATTTTTCGCTAACAATAAACAAGTTACTGTAATGAAAAGAGCACGAACATACCCGCTTCCTTTTTTTATAGCAAATTTGGAGCCAACAATCCCTCCAGCAATTTGAGCAATCCCCATTATAAAACCATACACATAGTTTACTTGCCCTACATACATAAACATCAACAATGCACCAACATTACTTCCTAAATTAAGAAGCTTCGCATTACCTGCTGCTTTTAAAAAATCATACCCAATAAATAAAAGAGAAAACATTAAAAACGAACCTGTGCCAGGACCTAGAAATCCATCATAAAAACCAATAATAAAAATAAAAAAAGTAAAAATAATGAAGTGTCGACCGGACAATTTCTTATGAGTGGAAACACTACCCCAATCTTTTTTGAAAATCGTATAAATAGCAACCACACCAAGCATGATCAACATCAATGGCTTCAGCACTTCTGGGTTCATTAAATGAACGATCCATGCCCCTATTATGGAACCTATGAAAGTGAGTGGAAATAATTTAAACGCCGATTTCAAATCAAGATTACCAGAACGATAAAAAACAATATTACTAGTTGCACACCCCATTGTCGACGCTAGTTTATTCGTAGCTACTGCACTTGCTGGATTCAGTCCTGTAAATAATAAAGCTGGTAAAGCAATCAGTCCTCCACCACCTACAACTGAATCAATAAATGCAGCTAAAAATCCAAAAGCAATCAAAATAATTAATACTGATGGGTCTAAATAAAAATCCATACTATTAACCTCCCCTTTAGTCACTATTCGAATAGTAACTAATAATTTGCTAAATGTAAACAGTTATTGTAACGTTGAAATATAAAAGCAAACATCGGAGGACGAAAAAAGTGGACTACATAGTGCAACAGCTTAAAAAAATTGGTTTTAATGAATATGAAGCTAAATCTTATGTATCTCTTGTTAAACAGGGGCCTGTCACAGCCTACCAAGTGAGTAAGGATTCGGGTATCCCAAGAGCGCGAATTTATGAGATTTTGGGTAACCTTGTAGAAAAAGGAATTGTCATGAAGGAAGAAATAAATGACACCACTCGCTATTCACCTCTACCTGTTGAAATCTTTTTACAAAAGGCGCAATCAGAATGGCAGTCTACTTATGAAGGAATCAGTGATTCATTAAAAAAACTAGAAACTTTCGAGGAAAAAACAGATAATCGAGTGATTACTTTAAAAGACAATAAAACAATAATTAGCTACTGTCAGGCATTAATAAAAAAAGCAGAAAAGCGTATTGTCATTTCGATGTGGGATGAGATGTATGAAGCGTTAAAAGAGGAACTATCTGAGGTAGCTGATAAAGTCACGATACAAGGTATTACCCTACATGTTGAAAATCCTATTAAAAATCTAGAAACTCACCGTATAACACCTTATACAGAAACCCGGTCTACAGAACATTGGTTTATTTTATCAATAGATTCTAAAGAAATGATTTATGGCCCATCACTTGAGGAGCGTAATGTTGCTTTTTATACAGATGACCCTGTTCATATATACCTATTAGAGGATTATGTGTGGCATGATGTGTTAGTGAATCGACTTGTCCGACGTAGCCAAGACAATTTGGAACAATGGATTACTACAGAGAGAAAATCCTTCTTTATGGAAAAATAAGAAACATATTCAAAGGGTTCCGCCAGTTAATAAACATTTACAAGAGCAAATCAAAAATTTACGTATTAAACCTAATAACTTCTCCATATAAAAATAGCCGACTATTATATAGTAAACAGTCGGCTATTTTTAGTATATTGATTTATACAGACGCTACCATTTTCTCTTTGCGAAAAATCCCCATTAACCCACCGATAAGTCCTAATACAAATTCCGTTGTGCGTTTCATTATATATATCCTCCCTTTATCTCATTCCCATTTTCGCTTTACTCGTAGCAAACTTTCATCCATCTTTTCCAGCAAATGTAACGTTAAAAATTGCTCCAAGCTCACCACTATAATAGATAATTTTCGAGTATTTCCCCATAAGCTCTTTATATTTTTTTCTTGGTCTGCGTCACCGTCTAAAGTACCTTTAACAAATTTGTACATTGATAAATCGCTATAATAAAAAGAGCTAGTGGAAAATTAGCCCTTTTTATGTATTTTAGGATTAAAAAATCTGCTTAACTACTTGTCCAGACAGATATTTAAACCATTCTCCTCCCATAAAGTTTCCATCATTAATTATTATATATTTATTTTGAGGATCATTTTTATAATAAAATTCAATTTTATAAGAATGATCTGGTGATTGTTCTTTTAAATCTTTAGCATCTTGAAGAAAAGGTGTTAATACATCCTCTGTAGCTTTCTTTCCCATATCATTGGGGTTTTGCATTCTAAATTGAGATTCTGCTTTAACTGTTTTTGTTTCTTTGTCATAAATAATTTCAACAGTTTCACCTAGCTCTTTTTGCATTCTATTAATTACAAATTTAGCCTTATTTTCAGCATCATCTAAAATTTTATTCTTTTTATTAAGTTCTTCTTCTTCTTTCTTCTTTTTTTCTAGTTCGAGTTTTTCGTGAGCAACTTGACTTTGATGCTTTTTCCACATATCTATCATAGAATACGTAAATAGCAAAATTAAAATAGTTGATACTATAATAATTTGTTTCTTAAAACCTGGTATATCTTTATTAGATATAATTACAGGTTCATTCTTGATCGATTTGACATTTTCATTTTGATTTATTAACTCTTGGATTTTATTACTAAAAGCCTCACCACAATTACCGCAAAATTTACTGTTTTCATTACTAGAACTACCACATTTTGAACAATATTTCATTAAGTATCCCCCTAAAATTAATATCTAAAAATATTAATTTTAGATATTGTAAATTGTTTTAAAATAATTTGACGAATACAATTATACATTATAAGGTATAAAAGGGAAATAAATAGAAAACGAGGGATATTTATGAAGAAAAGTATAGTTATATCACTTCTCGCTGCATCAGCACTACTTTTACAAGGTTGTAATAACACTTCAAGTAAAGCTAGTGAAAATAAACCTTCAGATGCTGAATTACAGTCTGTAAAAAAAGAGCGAGATTCATTAGAAAAAACGAATAACGAGTTAACAAAAAAGATTGCAGATTTAGAATCAAAAACAAATAAGGAACAAAAGACTTATAAACTGGATGAAAAATTAGCCAAGAAAATTTATAGCATTTATAAAGGATCTCCTTGGAATGATGATTTTTATAAAGGCGGTTGGACTTTTACTAAAGAATCCGATACAAAAGGTATAATTACTGCTGATCGTGGAGGTGGACAACCTATCTATTTACTATCAAATTATGCTGTTATTTTTGAAACTGGGTTAGAAGATAGTATGGGCCAATTGAAAATAATCGATTTAAATACTGAAAAGATAATTGATCAATATCCAAAAGAAAGTAATAGCGATAGTAAAGAGAATAACAAGGAAACTGCACAAAAATCATCAGCAAATACTGATAAAGAAAAGTTAAAAAAACAATTAACTGACAAAACATTTATAGCTCCAAAATCAAATGCAGAAGGACGTTTAAGTATTTCAGAATTAGAAATGTCGCTAAAAGAATATTTAATGCCTAAAAATGCAAAACATGAAGATTATGAATTAGAAAAAAATGATGGTTTACCTTCTGATAACAAAATATTATATGCCTTAAGGAAAGATAATCATATAGGAAACATGGCTGTTGTTGGATACTACGCTTTAGATGAAAATGGCTATGTTTATAAATACAATTTTGCCGAGCAAAAAGTCGAAGACACTCCATTAACAAATTTATACATTGCAGGTGTATTGGATAAATAATAAATTGCTAATTTTTCATTTGTATTAACAAAAAAGCGATGTTTTTATGGCCTTATCCCTATCAGGGAGACAATATTAAAAAGACTAAGCAACCATCGAGATTCGATATTCTATCGGAGCTCGATAGTTGAGTCGTTTTTGGAACCGTTTATAGTTATCAAAATAAATATATTCCTCAATTGCTTATATTAAATCTGCTTCTGTTTTAAAATGATTCAAATACAATATCTCCGATTTTAAATGGGAGAAAAATGACTCGATACAGGCATTATCATGGCAGTTTCCTTTGCGAGAGTGGCTACCAATGATAGCTAAATCTAAAAGTCGTTTGTTGTTGTATTGGAATCCCTGATTTGAATGGAGAATCCTGAATGGTTCCATGCACATCTCTTTTTTGTGCCATTTCAATTATATCTAATACCAGTTCATTTTCATTACACCTTTTAAACTGACTTATCATCGTTCGTTAAATAAGAAACTTTCGCTTCGCTTCGCTTATTCAACATCCGCATCATCCAAACGAATACGCACTACCTCCCCTTCCCCTAACCAAAACTCAATTGTTGTATGCAGTTTATGGTCAGCATAACCGATAATAGTTGCCCCCTGTTCCGTCCGTTCATAATAATTCGAACCATACGAACTGATAACATCCTGCTTCGTACTACCAAGTCCAATCCCTTTTTCCGTCTTAAGATCTGTACTTTCTCGGATTATTAAACGAACAATCTTTCCTTTCTCTTTTCCTTCCATAATTGAAGCCGTTTCTACTCCGTTTTTCCAATAGTAATAATCATATAATTCGTGTTCTTTTTTACTAAGAGGTTCACCATATTCTTTTCTAAATGCCTCTCTATCAATATTGTCGTGCAGTCTCATCTTTCCAATCGATTCATTGGAAAGATCCGTAAAATTAGCGTGTTTATAATAATAACTTCGCCCCTCTATAAACGGACCTAGTAATCTATAACCAATCATGCCTAACACAATAACGAAAACGAGTAGTATAATAATCCATAACTTTTTACTAGACACAAACTTCCCCTCCAGCTAATTCCCATTCTCCACAAACCGCCCAAACTCCTTCAAAAATCGCAGCTTAAAACTACCAACAGGTCCATTCCGATGCTTCGCCACATGGATCTCTGTCATCTCTTTCTGCATCGTTTCCTTATCGTAATAATCCTCACGATACATAAGCATAATGACATCCGCATCTTGCTCAATTTGTCCCGTCTCTCTTAAATCAGATAAAAGCGGGCGCTTATCTTGACGTGACTCTACTGAACGAGACAATTGCGACAACGCTACTACACAAACATTCAAATCACGCGCTAATAACTTAAGCTTACGCGAAATTTCACTAATCTCCTGAAATCGATTGCCCTTATGCTTCGGATCCCCCGTAATAAGCTGCAAATAATCTACAATAACTAAAAGCTTTTTATCACCGTGCTTCCTCTTTAACTTACGAGTTTGCATCCAAATATCTTGCACTGTAACGCCTGCATTATCATAAATCTCAAGAGGCAGTTCACCAATCTCCGCAAACGCCTTACTCACCTTTTCCCAATCTTCCATCGCAAAACGGTGCTTCGGATTTTTCAGCCTACCTCCTGACACTTCACCTACGCAAGAAGCCAGCCTTTTTAACAATTGCTTACTACTCATCTCTAATGAAAACAATCCAACTGCCGCTCCAGACTTCGCCGCATGCAGTCCAACATTTAACGCAAACGCAGTTTTCCCCATAGAAGGACGTGCACCAAGAACGACAAAATCACCTTCCTGCAATCCGCACGTCATTTTATTTAGCGATGTATAACCAGTCTCAATACCAGTATTCTCTTTCGTATCTTGATGAAGCTCTTCATACAAACCAACTAACGCATCCTTCAAATCAAACTCACATACGCAGTCCTTTTCCTCTAACTCACAAAGTTCCGTAATCGTCTCACCAATAATTTTCTCATTCTTCTCTGCAATAAGGCGCTCTCCCATCTTGTGCCCAAGAACGCCAGCCTGATACATTTTCCATGCACCTCGAACAAGCCCCTCATAATAAGAGACGTTGCTAGTCGCAGGCACACCATTCATTAACCCTATAAAATACTCCATTCCCCCGATCCCCTTCAAAAAATTTGGATCTACTCTAGAAATGAATGTCACAAGATCAATCGGTTGCCCTTCCTCTTCCATTTTTCGCATTAACTGAAATATAGACTTGTGCACTGGCATAGAAAAATACTGATCCGTCAAACGGCACTCCTTAATAAGCTCTCCATCAAGTAATAGAGAACCTAACACCGTCTTCTCCGCCTCCACATTTTGAATGCTCATGGACGCCACCCGCGCTCCGCTAAAAAGCGCTGCAACTCTTCCTCAGACGGCACATTCTTCTCCCACTCCTCACACTTCGCCAAAAATTTCTCCGTCTCCCCAGTACTAACAGACGACTCCTTCTTTCGAAACCTTTCCGTATCCGCCTCAACCTCAGACACTTTCGTAAATCCTTTCCCGTGCCACCCCCGCAAAATCCCCTTCACATAAGCCATCTTCCGGTTTTTATTCTCATACGAAATTTGAAGAGCCTTCAGCACAAGCTCCTCTGACAAATCATTCATCCACGCATTCAATTCCTCTACCGTATAAGGAGACAAACTACCAAAATGTTGCTCGTAAAAAGAAAACACGCGACTCCCCGTCTCTTCCTCTCTAACCTCTTCTTCCGCCTCATCACAGACCGGATCAACATCATGAACGGCCAAATCACTAGGCATACCGAAATGTGCTAAAAGCATCGGAACATTCAGCTCCTCCTCTACGCACTTCTGAAGAAACATACGTACAAACTCCTTATTCTTCACACTCTTAAGCTCACGAAGCACGCACTTCTCCACATTCGTATTCGTCACAGGATTATAACGAATCCAATTTAAAATAAATAACTCCCTCGTCTCCGCATCATAAAGAATCTTTCCATAATCAATAAAACGCTGCAAGAGCTTATCAACCGTCTCCCTGTTATAACCCGTCTCCATCTCAGCTAACCGCTTGGGAAACGGAAAAATCCCGCACTGCGTCGTCTTCGAACAAGTTAACAAATAAACATAAAAATACCGCTCCTCCGGCGTCAAATCCAAAACAAAATCATCCTGCCAAAAATTCACCTGCACATTACGATACACCGCCATCAAAGTTCCTCCCGTCTTCATTCAAAAATGAAAATTTCCTCTTTGTACTATATATAGGAAGGAGGGCTGGGTTTTTGGCATGTTATTTCAAATTTTTTTGACTACTACTACGGTGTTTGTTGGTGTTTTTGTTTTGTTGTGTTTTTTCTTAGTGATTTATTACTTGGTAGGGGCTTATGAGGGGCTAGTTGTCGGTTACTTCGATTAGGAAGACTCGATCTGAAAAGCCATCTCGTTCTTCTGCTTTCTTTTTACGGATGTTGTTGATTTCTTCTAGTGTTGTGCCTTCGTGTTCGGCTAGGGCGTTTATTAGTTCTAGTAAGTCGGATAGTTCTTCTAGTTTATGTTCTTTTGTATTTGCTTCTAAATACTCAGCTAGTTCTTCTTCTGTTTTTTTGCAGATTTCTTTTATGTATTCATCTTCGGGTAGGATTCTTGTTGTGGGTGTTTTTCCGTTGGTTTTTATTATTTGCGGGATTTTGTTTCTGATTAGTTTGTTGTAGGTTGGCATAGGATTTTCCTCCGTTTGGTTTTTCTTCTATTATAATGGAAAAGCAGTTTAACTAGTTGTTAAACTGCTGGATTGCTTCTTTTATGTAGTTTTCTTCTTCAGTTGTGAAGAGAGCTGGAAATTCGGATAGTGGGAGGTTTGATTTTTTGGATTATATCCTCTATATCACTTTGAGGTATATCAAGATAGTTCATTACCCCTTCTATTACATTGAAAAATCCCTTCAAAGTAACTTGAACGGCATGATGACCTGGATCCTTCTCTTCTTCCTTATACTTTTTCAACTTCCCTATCACATCCATAAAACGCCGATCAAACTTTTCTTTTAATTCCTTATTATTATAAAACGTTTGAACACTCTCTTTTGAAAAATGTTCCTCTAACCATTCTTTATTTTCTTTTTCCCATATGAAAGTTTGCAAAAACGAAGAAAACAAAGCGACATCCACTTGTTCTTCCCTTTGAAACTTTTTCGTCATCTCATCCATATGCGAAAGTACCTTCGCAATTCTTTCTTGCTCTACCAAAAGCAATTCCCTTTGAAAATGCATTTGTCTTAAAAAGTCTTTAGTCTCTATATCACGCTGCAATATAATATTTTGAATTTCTCCAAGCGAAAAACCAAGATGCTTAAACGATTGAATTTGCTGCAGCACATACAAATCATCTTTCGTATATAACCGATGCCCACCCTCAGTATAATCGCTTGGCTTTAATAAATTAATCTTGTCATAATAACGAAGCGTCCGCACCGTAACATCCCCAACCCTTGCAAACTCACTAATCATCCACGCCATATCATCACCTACTCCGCTAACTTCTCTTTCACATACTGAAACATATGAGAAAAACTCATCTCATTCTGCCTACAATATTGAAACAAACTTACAACAAGCAACAAAAAAGGAGCACTCCCTCTATAACGATTTTCATACTCACTAATACCATCATAAAAGTACTCATACTTTCTTTTTCGTAGAATGATATAAACCGCAATAAACAACACTGCAGTCATAATAAAAATTCGCTTTCCCCTTATCTCCACTTCTTGTTTCATTACTTATTCTCCTTCCAATCCATACTTATCTTCTTTAAATAAAGGAATTCGAATGAAATAACGATACGGTTCATCGCGTATTACTTTCCACGCAACAATGATCACTTGAACGACCTCAAAGGTAAATACGATCCAAAATAAAACATCACTAATGCGCGAACTAATATTAAATAGAAAAAAGATTAACAAATGAAAATTGAATACTTTTCGGCAATGGTATTTGTACACCTCATTTTTACGTGCCAGTGTGATGTACATGAGGAGTGGTGAAAAGATTCCTATTGCAGCTGAGAGTAGTAGCATGATGATGGTGTTCCTTTTTTCTTTTGTGGTGGTTTTCATGAGTGGTTTTGTCCCCCCTTTTTGATTTGTCTTCTTTAGGTTAGGGGGTGACGTTGGGGGAGATGCAAGGGGATTGTATAGAAAAATTTAGTAACATTAATATAGATAAAACACCTTCACCTTGACAGGGTGGAGGTCATCATTTAGAGTTTCACATCCATGTTATTTACAAATAAAAGAAGAGCATATACCCCATATGCTCTTCTTCCCATAGTTAACAATACACTTTATCCAACTAATATTTATCTATTATATTTAAAAACTTGGCCCTTATTCATGACTTAATCAACCTTGTATCTAAGTGCTATTCCCTAACATTTAGTACTTCTATAACTTCTTTAAACAACACCGATCCCCGCCCAACAACCAACTCCAAAGGCACCTCTTTAACTCGTCCATCTCTCCCAACCATAACAACCTCATTCTCATAATCAACCCAAATCTGAACATCTTGCACATAATAACTCTTAATAGAAGATGCTTCATCCAAATTGCGATGATCCAACTCAACCTTAACTTGCTTCGTAAAACGACGCAGCGTTTTCCAAAGAGTTCGTTCTTCTTTTGATTTCATGAAGAGTTCTGGGAGTTCTTGTACTTCTTTTAATAACGACATAGTTGTTATGGTGTATGTTTGAATGCCATATCCTACTGGACGAATGAGATGGTCTAGTTTTTTCCATGGTTCTAGTTCGAAATGTACATATTCATCGGCTTGTTGCATTTGAATGTGTTTGATTTTTGCAACGTATTGAATTCCGCCTTTTTCTCCGTGCCATTTTTCCGGTGCATATAATGCTATGTACTTCGCTTCTTGCCATCCTGGTTTTAACTGCGTGACCGGTAGCTGATATAGGCCTTCTTTCCTATATATTTCATAGTCACTTTCAGTTTTTACGCTGCCTACTAATACTTTTTCTTCTAGTGAAGAGTGCCATTCTTCTTTTGTTCCTCTTGGAAGAATACCTTCACTTATAATTTCTTCTGGGCTTTTTTCAATGAGATGATCTAAAAATTGTTCGACTAATCTTGTTGCGTTCGGTAAGAATGGGAAGCCACCGATATTTACTTTTTCAATACTTTTATAAAACGGATGGTTCTCATATGCTTCCTCTTGGTTCCACGGAAATAATACGTACGCTCCGTAAGCTGTTCGCTCAAAAGGCCCCTCTTGTTCTACTACTAGTGCATCTCTGTAACGATGCATTGTGTTAATGTCTTCTTCCATTGGGCCAGGGGCGCCATACTTCCTTTTATAATGAGAGCTTTCAGCAAAATCAATTCGATATTTCGCATCAAAAATGTATTGATATTGATAGCTCTTTCCCTTTTTCTCAATAGCAAGCATTGTATCTGGCTTTTGTGTAACTGTTGGCAGTCCGCCATTTCTTTTCTGGAAGTAAAGTTCTATTACCTCATCTGTTTCTGGATGTTTGAACGTTCTTTTTGCAGTTTTACTTTCATCTAACGTTACGTATAAACCATCTTGTTTAACTTGAATAACATCTTGATGCAGCGGTATATATTTTTTGGATAAAATTTGTCCAAGTTTTAAATATGTCCAGTATTCGTATAACCTTGCGACATCTTTTACCGACATTTTGAAAATTTGTCCCCGTAATGTTAACCCCCGCGATAGCATTAAGAAGATTTGATACGCATCTCTATAGCCCGCTGCCATTTGAATAACGAGTGAAAAGACTGAGCGATCTAATTTTCCGATTCCTTTCCAAAATGGATCGTTCCATTCATTTTTCATTCGATACTTCATATTTTTTACACGCTCTATCAAATCTTCATCATTTACACCACGTGTATATCCAGACTTTTGCTCTAGTGCTTTAAGTAAATCATCTATTTTATGTACGACTCTTTGAATCATCCATTTAATAAATCGATTTTCTAACGTATCATAAGACACTTCCTTATAAGCTGTAATACCTTTAGTCGGTATACTGTTTTCTCCTTGCAGCAAGTGTGGTCGCTTTCGCAAATAATTCATTCCGACAGAATCCAATTTACGAATTTTTTCTCCTCGTACAAGTTGATGTCTAGTCATAAGCGTATGATGCGGTTGTCTTTTAATGTGAGATATAGACTTCATAAATAGCTCAAAGGAATCATTTAAAATACGATAAAACTCACTCTTTGATGGATTTGTAGCGTAAATTGCAGATGCTCCTAAGTAAGTTCTTTTCAATAGATGAAACGCTAAATTATAAATTTCATCATTTACTTCATTTAATAAAGCTCTGTAATCATCCTTATAATCCAGTTTTGACGGAAAAACTTCAAATGTAACTGTTAATAAAGTTTCTTTCTCATCTTTAATTTCAAATGTTGTATTTCCTACTTCATTTGGAAACGAAAGATTCCCCATTAACACATGAAGTGATCCCATTTGAATGGAATTAACTTGCTTTCGAAATCCCGGATGTTCATGATAAAAAGACAGCTGTTGACTCTTTTTCGGAACAACAACAAGCTGATAACTTCTATTCTCAAAAAAGATTGGCGGATGTTCGTTCCATTCATCTAGCCGCTGCAATCTCGCATCAAATACAGAAACGGATTCCGTCTTCTCATCTACATGAAAATACATCATTTCATCTGCGTTCATAGCGTGATATTCTTTTAGACTCTCGTATTTTTCATGATAAGGATTTCCCTTAATCGTCAATGATAGCTCCTCTGTTTCAATCTTAACTAGCTCTATCTCATTATTAGATCCAGAAAGAGGTGAAACCATCATACTCGAACCTCCTTAACATATGAGACAACTTGTTAGCTGAACGAGGATACTTAGCATATGAAGCGTCATTATTACCACTATCATATTCTTCATTTGCACATAAGACATACAACTGCTTTAATACCTCTTCTGTTCTTCCATCGCTCCCTGCAAGACGCGGTAATATCTTTTGATATATTTGATAATCAAGTGCTTCATCGAATGATAATAACTTTCCTTTTTCGTTGTATGCCATATAGAAACAAATTTCATCTCGTATACGATATCCAACTTGAGCGCCAACTGATTCAAGTGTTTTATTTATTTCTATTAAAATGGTTGATATATTTCTCACAAGATCTTCGTTTTCTTTAAAGCATTCTTTTAAATGAAGATACTTCGTTTCTAAAGAACCAGTAGAAACAATTTCAGCTTCCTTCTCTTCTACATCCATTAAGAAATTAAAATAATCTAAGTTAACGGTATTAAATTCAATTGTATTCGCACGATCTAACACTTTTTTACTTAACGGATGTGTCGTTTCATCCATGTTTACCGTTCCGATAATATATACATTTGATGGAATTGTAATATGCTTATTCGTAATGGATTCTGGAAGAACTGGTGACGTAACAATTTTCCCATTTTTCCATTTACGACTCTCAATTACACTTAAAAAATCACTAAAGTAGTATTCCACTCGAGCTAAATTCATCTCGTCCAACACTACAAAGTACGGCCTATTTGGATTTGCATCTGCATTTTCAAGAACTTTAATTAACGGTCTTTCTTGGAATTCTCCTTGAAGGTTCACATAACCAAGTAAATCAGAGCTATCACTCCAATCAGGTCGAACCGGAATAAGCGTAAATTGTCCATTCTCTTCCGTAGCCCCTAAACTCTCTGCAACCACTGAACAATTTTCGTTTTCCCTGTACCCGAAATGCCTGATAAAATTACAAACGGCTTCGTCTTTAATGAAAGGAAGAAATTAATAAGATCCTTTTTCTCATAAAAAAAACCTTTACTTTGAATATAAGAAGACACATGATCGATAATTGATTGCTGATCTAAATACACTTCTTTCCTCTCATAAATCATTTCATATTTCGTTCCTTCCTCTTTGTAAGCAATAAATCCCTCATAATAGCGAAGCATTTCTTCCAAGTCTTCAACTAATTCTGTTTCGCTAGGCATTTCATTAACATCGTATGCAATATAAGCCGCAGTTGAATTCGAATATCCCTTTGCTTTCGGACTTGTACCTAGGAAAATATCATCGTCTTTTTTCACCTTTTGGGACATATGTATTTGTTCACGAATCTCTTCTTTAATTTTTTGCATCTCTTCTTTAGTCGTTTCCGTCACACCTTGCGCCAGCGTTAAATATAATCGCTCCATATCTTCACTAAATAAATAAACGATATAATAACCTCTCTGCGTGGATGTCGTAATTTCTTTATTCATAATCGCAAGCCACGGCACAGCAGCCCAATTTCCTTGACCAACAGATCCTGTGACAACATACTGATTATGATTAATAAATGGTAACCTCGTTATTTCCGTTGTCATTTCATGTCTAACGACCGATCCCATTTTATGGCCCGCAAATCTTTCTGTTCTTGCCTTTAAATACTCATTCATAACCATTAAAAACTTTTCACGTAAATTACTGTTCATACTACCGCCCTTTTCTCTATCGTCTTTTACGTATTGTTCAATAGGAATCCATTCATCATTAATTAGTCCTACTTGTTCAAGCCAATCCAGTAAATTATTCGTACGCTTCCTCGCCACCGATTCAACCATCAAGTTATTCCCTAATGAATTTCGAACCATCGTCATTCCCAAACCAACTAGAGCTTCTTTCTTTTCACCTTTTGAATAGTTCTCTAACAAGCCAAGAACGAATAAAGCATGACGGAAATATTCCTGCTTTAAAACTAACTGGGCAATGTAGACATTTTTATCTTCCGATTGAACATATTCATTTAATAGCAGCTTATTTATTTCATGAGATTCATTCAAAAATCCCAATAACCTCAAATCCTGGCGTGCACTAGATTTCACTCTATATAAATTTTCATCCGTTTGTTCACGTAACGTACTTGGATTATATGTACCATTCATTGTCTCTTCTAAAAAGAGTATAACTTTATCATATTTTTCACTTGGTAGGTTATCTGTTTTGAATTCTTTAAATTTAATAGCTCCTGCTTCCATTACATTCACAAATGGAAGCTGTGAAAAGAAAGCTACCAAGAAAGTATTACATTCACTTGCTTGTCCGAAATCTTCATTCTTTACCGTGCGCATATCAATAATTTTTTGCCAAGCATCCTTAAGAAGTTCAAAGCCCACGTTAAAATAAGACGGTGCTTCTTCTTTTTCATATCGCTCACGTGAAAATTTAATTTCAATTTCTAATTCTCCATTATCCTTATTTCTAACCAAATAAGTTTTATCACCATTTATATCTTCAACCCGATTTGTTGATTTAGCCAATTCAATTATGAGTTGCTCTAACATTTTCATCCCCACCGTTACAATAAATTACAATTACTACTATTTTACCAAACTATGTATAAAAGAAAAATCATACGCCATACCGTATGATTTAATAATTTCTATTATTCCCCACTAGCTCCCCATACTCCTGACTACTCTCCTCAAGAAAAATCCTACTCTCCTCACTATTCTTATAAAAAGAATTCCAACCCCTCTCCCTCAAAATCCCCTTCCAACTCTCACTCTCAACCATCTTCTTAATAACACCATCCCAATAAGCAACCTCTTCCTCTGTCATATCTTTCGGGCCCATGATCCCTTTCCAGTGTTGGAATATGACGTCGATCCCTTGTTCTTTCCATGTTGGGATTTCTGGTAGTCGGTCTAGTCGTTTTGGTGCGGATACGGCTAGTATTTTTATTTTACCGGCTTTGTATTGTTTTTCGGCTTCGGATAGGGTCATGGTTGCGGCGCCTATTTGTTTGTTCGTTAGGGCGTTGATGATTTTTTCTTTGTTTTCGTAGACGAAGAATTCTAGTTCGGCAGGGTTTATGCCGAATGCTTTGCTTACTTGTACGAAGGATAGGTGATCGTCGTTTCCTAGGCCTGGGGCAACGCCGATTTTGAAGTTTTTCTTGTCTTGTTTTAGTTGTTCCATTAGTTCGTTTGCGTTTTCTATGTTTGAGTCTTTTGATACGACAACGACTTCCCAGTCTGATGCAAGTAGCGCGAGTGGTGTGAAGTCTTTATATGTTAGTTTACTGTGGCCTAGTAGGTTGTTCGTTATGAGTAAGCTTGAGTTAATCGCAAGTACGTGACCGCCTTTTTGTTTCGTATATTTCCATCCGACATCACCGCTGCCGCCTATTTTGTTTGTGACAGTGATTGGTTTTGTGAAGATTTTCTCTTCTGTCAGTGTTTTCTGCATCGCCCGTGCCGTTAAGTCCCATCCCGCTCCTTGAACGTTTGGTGCAACGATTTCTACTTTGTCTATGTTTACTGTATTCGTTTGAGATTTTTCTGAAGAACAACCAGCTAGTACTCCTGTTATGATCCATATACATAGTAATAATCGTTTTTTCATAGTCCTCGTCCTATTCGATACTTTCGTTCTGGTCGTCCGATAATGCCGTATGTGTATTCTACTGTACATTCATTTGTCGCTACTAAGTATTCTAAGTATCTTCTGGCGGTTGTTCTAGAGGCCCCCATTTGTTCTCCCATTTCTTCTATTGTAATTCCCTCTTCGAATCCTTTTATAATGTCTTTCACTTTTTGCAGTGTTAATGGATCAACACCAGTCGGTAAGTTTTTCATGTCTTGTGTTTGCGAAGTGCCGAAGAAGTTATCGATGAGTGCTTGATTCACTTCATTGTTACTATGTAATAATTGCTTCTTTCTTTTATAGTCTTCAATTGTGCGAACAAATTTTTCTAACGTGACCGGTTTTATAAGGTAGTTGCTTACGCCGTTTCGAATTGCTTTTTCTAGCATATGGTTTTCATTCGCCGCAGTAACCATGATGACGTCAACGTTTGGAAAATCCGCATGAATTTTCGGCAATAAGTCTGTTCCAATTCCATCTGGTAAATAATTATCTAATAGAAGTAAATCGATTTCTTCCTTTTGTAGTAGTTCCATCGTTTCTTTTGCGTTCAATGCTTTTCCGATCACTTTTACGTCCTTTATTTTTGATAAAAACTCCTCTTGAATTTGCGCTACGCGGAAATCATCTTCTGCAATTGCAACCTTCAACATATGCCCATCCCCCTGTTTGTCATGTACTTTCTCTCAATGTTTTCGGAAGGTAAATTGTAAAAATAGCTCCCCCATTTTTCTCGTTTTGAATCTCAATTGTTCCCTCTAGTAGATCTACCATTTCTTTCACGTTTGCTAGCCCGTAACCACGATCATTTCCTTTCGTTGAAAACCCTTTTTGAAAAATTGTCGTGATTTTTTCTGCCGGTATCCCTGCTCCACTATCTATCACTTCAAACACAATGTCGTGTCCAATATCCGTAACAAAGAAGGAAACGCTCTTTTCCTCTTGTCCACTCACCGCATCAAATGCATTGTCGATTATGTTTCCAATGATCGTAATAAGGTGCGAAACTTTTATATGGTCTGGTAACGGTTGAAGCGCACTATCTCCTTCAATATGAAAATCAATTTTCTTCTCAGATGCTGTTCCGATTTTCCCTAATAAAATAGCTTGTACTTTCGCATCATGAATTTGATGGAATAAAATATGGTTTTGGCTTTGATGAATATTAGATTCTTGCTGGATAAATTCAATCGCTTCTCTGTAATGTCCTAACTGAAGTAATCCTGATAAGACGAAAAGCTTATTTGTAAATTCATGCGTTTGAGCACGTAAGTCCTCTGAATATTTTCTTACCTCAGATATTGTGTTCACAAGATTTTGCAGTTCTGTTTTATCCCTAAAACTGCATACAACTCCTACCGTACTGTTGTTTTCAAGTATCGGTGTCATGTTTAAAATAAACACTTTATCTTGAAATGCGATTTCTTGATCGTTTTCTAGTACTCTCTCCATATGAAATTCCGGTAAAACTTTTGAAATGTGCCGTTGCATATAATCGCCATTTACATGAAGCATCTCTTCTGCTGATATGTTCATCATCGTAATACAACCGTTTTGATCAATGGCGATAATCCCTTCTTTTATAGATAATAGTATCGCGCTTCTTTCCCGGTATAACGCTGCGATTTCATTCGGCTCTAAACCGAGTGTATCTTTACGAATGCTACGTGCTAAAAGAATGCCGCCAACAATTCCGGCTAATAATACCGCTACGGAAAAGAGGATAATTTCTTTCGTTCTGCTCAGTATGTTAGATTCAATACCCTTTATTAAAAACTCTACCGTCACAACGCCTACGACTTGATCGTAGTCTCCGTTCTGAACAATAATTGGTGCTTTCGCCATTAAAGCCGGACCACTTGCACCATTTCCTTCGAGCGTATAATAACCACCAAAAGTGAGTGCTTCATAGTTATATGGATTGTTACTCTTTGTACCAATTAACTCCGAATTAGAATGCGAATACATAACCCCATAACGATCTTCTATAATGACATAATCTGCACCAGCTTGCTCGCGAACTTGTTCCGCAATGGATTGAATGGTACTTTTATGCTCGTTATATTGAAAAGCATCTTTTATAGCTGGCATAAAAGAAAGTGACTTCGCCGTTTGCAGAGCTAATTGTTCCACTTGGCGCTTCGTATCAACGGACTGAATGTAAACAAATATTCCGGCTAATAGGAGAACGACAAATAAAATTAACGTAATAATTAAGCTTACTATTTTCGTTTGTAATGACACTTTGCGTGATTTCTTCATACTCCATATCCTTTGATAAAATATTCAAAACTATCAATCTCCTTTTTCTATTATTATGACAAAACTAATAATGAAGCAACTATTAAAACTCTCCATGTACATAAAGTACAAAAAGAATAAAATTGTCATAATATTGAGATTACAATTCAAGAACAGTACAATTCAACTATATTGAACGCGCTTTCATAATTATCATTTTATTTATAAGCAAGAGGAGGAATTAGTATGGCTCAAGTAAAATCAAACCGAGTCGCCGGCAATATTTTCAAAGGTTCAGTCGGTAATTTAATTGAATGGTACGACTGGTACGTTTACTCTGCTTTTGCTGTGTATTTTTCAGCAGAGTTCTTTCCTAAAGGAGACCCAACGAGTCAATTATTGAACACAGCGGCTATTTTCGCAGTTGGATTTTTAATGCGCCCTATCGGAAGTTTATTAATGGGACGTTATGCGGATCGGCACGGACGCCGGGCAGCATTAACGCTTTCCATTACGGTTATGGCCGGTGGTTCTTTAATTATTGCCTGTACACCGAGTTACGAAAGCATCGGTATTATGGCGCCAATTATTTTAGTTCTTGCCCGTTTACTGCAAGGGTTGTCACTCGGCGGAGAGTATGGAACTTCCGCAACGTATTTATCTGAAATGGCTAGTAGTGGTCGCCGTGGTTTTTATTCAAGTTTTCAATATGTAACGCTCGTTGCTGGACAGATGGTTGCGTTAGGCGTTCAAATTGTTCTTCAGCAATTACTAAGCGAACCAGATATGAAAGCTTGGGGATGGCGTATTCCATTCATTATTGGAGCAATGGGCGCAGTAGCTGTATTATGGCTTCGCCGTACGATGGATGAATCGGAGCAGTTCTCAAACATGGAATCTAAAAATCGCGAAAGCGCAGGAACCGTTCGCGCTCTTATGAAACATCCGAAAGCAGTATTAACAGTAGTCGGCCTAACTTTAGGAGGCACTGTCGCATTCTATACGTACACAACATATTTACAAAAGTTCATGGTAAACACAGTCGGTCTCCCGAAAGAAGTTGTAAGCTGGATTAACTTTGTCGCACTACTTATATTTGTAGTACTTCAACCAATTGCAGGGCTATTATCTGATAAAATCGGACGCCGCCCACTATTAATGGCTTTCGGTATTCTCGGAACTTTACTCACAGCACCAATCTTCTTCTTTATGGAAAAAACGACAGAACCAATTGTAGCATTTTTACTCATGATGGTCGGTCTTATTATCGTTACTGGTTACACTTCCATTAACGCAATTGTAAAAGCCGAACTCTTCCCAACTGAAATTCGCGCACTAGGCGTAGGTTTACCGTATGCACTAACTGTTGCGATATTTGGCGGAACAGCCGAGTTCATCGCATTATGGCTAAAGAGTATCGGAATGGAATCACTATTCTATTTCTACGTAGCTGGATGTATCGCGATAAGCTTTATTACGTATTGGCGTATGGATGAGTCATCGAAGACTTCGCAGATTGAGGCGGAGCTTGGTGGTGGAGATAAACTAGCTAATAATAAATCTAGTTAAAATTACGTATCCTATGTTCTTCGTTTACCTGAACTCGATTTACTTTATCTAAAAAAGCATAATTCATTAATATACAATTTAAAAACCTCTACTTATATGTAGAGGTTTTTGTATGACGAAAAAACACGTAGTTCCATTGTTATTTTACAAACCCCAAATTCTTCCTCATCTTAAAGTGGAACAAATTTATTACTTAGAGTGTCTAATAAGTGTATTTCTAATATTAGTTGTCCAGATTGGATACAACATATCCCGTTTGACATCTATTTTTATGTATTACCAAAAAAAAGAAAGGACTTATTATTCCCAAAAGTAAAAAATATGTATTGTAATACTTTCACAGGTGAACCATTACAAGTGAAAACAAAAAAGAAATAACCCAAACCGTGACTTATCAATCATATAAAGTGAAACTTTAATCAGTGGGGGTTTTGTTCATCCCCCACTGATTATTAGTTGAACCAATCGGGCCTTTACGGGCAGCCCGACCCCCACCTAACTTCTTTGCTTCCGCTGAATTTTGAGGTGGGGGTCTTACTGCCCGGCAAATAGCGGGATAAACGTTTTGGATGTCATTTAACCTGTGAAATTTTAGCTGCAGTAGTATTGTTACCCAATGCCATCTTTAATTGCATTGGTATTTAAAATACCTAGACAAAATCCATATATTCTTGAAAGAGGTTGAAAATTTATGTTCGTTTTAAACAAGTTCTTTAACATTTTACATTACAAAAAGATTGTGCCTGTAGTATTACTTTCATGTGTATCACTTATAGGCTGTTCCAATAGTAACACTCAATCTGAACCACCTAAACAAACGAATCAAGCTAATCAAATTAAACAAGAAAATACAGGTAATCAATCTTTCGCTAAACTTGAAAAAGAATATGATGCTAAGCTTGGTATTTATGCACTGGACACAGGTACGAATCAAACTGTTGCTTATCATTCAGATGATCGTTTTGCATTTGCATCTACATCTAAATCATTAGCTGTGGGCGCTCTTTTACGCAAGAACTCATTAGAAGCTCTTGATCAAAGGATTACGTATACTCATGAAGATCTTTCTAATTATAATCCAATTACTGAAAAGCATGTTGATACAGGAATGACGTTAAAAGAACTTGCAGATGCTTCTGTTCGATATAGTGACAGCACAGCACATAATTTGATTCTTAAACAGTTAGGGGGCCCCTCTGAATTTGAAAAAATCTTGAGAGAAATGGGAGATACTGTTACTACTTCAGAACGATTTGAACCTGAATTAAATGAAGTGCATCCAGGAGAAACACATGATACCAGTACACCAGAAGCGATAGCTAAGACACTTCAATCATTTACATTAGGAACTGCACTTCCAATAGAAAAACGTGAACTATTAGTAGATTGGATGAAGAGAAATACAACTGGAGATAAATTGATTCGTGCGGGCGTACCAAAAGGATGGGAAGTAGCTGATAAAACAGGCGCGGGATCTTACGGAACAAGAAATGATATCGCAATTATTTGGCCACCAAATAAAAAGCCGATTGTTCTTGCTATACTTTCTAATCATGATAAAGAAGATGCTAAATACGATGATAAACTTATTGCAGACGCAACCAAAGTCGTGTTAAATACCTTAAAAGCTACGGAATAAATGATAATAGGTTAAAAGTTTTCTATTTTAGGCGGGTGTTTTCATCAACTAAAAATTTAATAGTGTCCCTAAAACATCTGGACTTTAATAGCCAACTAAAAAATGCAAACAAAAAGACCTTTAATCAGTCGTTTTGTTTGCATTTCCTTTTTCTAAAACTACAGAAAAGATAAGTACTATAGTTAACACCATAATAAACCTTACTTCACTTCCATCACTTACAAAAAATGAATACAAAGTATAAATTAAAATTAATATTCCATAAATAACTTTGTGCAATGAACTCCCCCCTTTTTGCCGTATATATTTTAGTGCAAAAATTTAATTCAAGCCCTATATCAAAATGAAAAGCACCTGTGATATACACAAAGTGCTTTTCTCTTGTCAATTTATCTATTTTCTTTTTATAACTCAAATTTCTTCGAATCGTACTTTTCTAGAGTTTGCTGTAATTCATTTTGTTCATATGGAATATGTTTATCTGTCTGTACATCTTCAACATTTTCTCCACCTGTTAATAATCTCCTGTACTTAAAAGAGTGCCTGTTAATACTGTTGTAATCATTTTGTATTGCCCTCCTTTTGTTTGATTACTTGTATCATAAAACAAGTATCTGAAGTTGATATGTAGTCTATCTAGAGTGTATGTAAATTTAAAAAATCTCTAATAAAATGTTTATGTTGTAACGTTACCACCAAAACTAGTGCTTCAAACACCATGATTTGAAGAGACAGTAACCCATATTCTAGCTTGAATTCCCGCTACAGTTCTATATTGAGTAAAACTAGTTAATCCCTATAATATAAAAAGAGCACCACTTTTTGGATGCTCTTCGTTATAACTATATATTATTTAATTTCCTTCTTTTGTTGGTACCATTTTTCCTTCTTGAGAGTCTGTGCCCTCTGTTCTTTCAACAGTTTTTGCATGCTCTGGTTTTTCAGGGGCTCCCATTTCAAATCCAGATTGAGAATCTGCACCTTCTTTTGCTGGTACCATTTTTCCTTCCTGAGAACCTGTACCTTCTGTTCTTTCAACAGTTTTTACGTCTCCTTTAGGAGTTGCTGGCACTGCATCTTTAGGTAAATCAAAGTTTTGTGAGAAAGACGTTGTTCCATCTGCACTCTGTATAATTACTTGATTGGAACTATTTTCATTTGACTTTAAATTGTCCATTTTCGCATCATCTGCACCTACTGCACCTCCCGCTACCAATCCTGTACTTAAAAGTGCTCCTGCTAATAATGTTTTAATCATTTTTCATTACCTCCTGTTTATTTGTAATATTCATCAAAAAAGTATCTAGAGTTAATGTTTTAGTCATTATCTTTATCTACTTGCTTTTTGATTACATTTAGCATAAGACAAGAATCTATAGTTGATATGGACTGTATCTGGAGATTATGTAAAGAAAAATGGATGATCAATTGTATATCCTAATGGATGCTTAGACAAGATTGAAACTTTATATGAGTTTGAACAATTGAGTTCCCCTTTGCTTTTGGGTGTGAGGTTTTTAGCTGGAGTGAAGTGAGGGACTAACCTTTTCTAATTTGAAAGCAAACTTTTTATTATTAGTTTACATTCAAAACACTGTAAATAAAGATGTTAAAAATCCGTGAACAAAAAAATCCATCAGAAGTATGGAAGGGAATTAAATATAATCCTTCCCTGTCTTTATGCATTAAGATAGGGAAGGATTATAAATATAGACTTAAATATTCTTTGAAAGGATATTGTTTAACAAACATAAAAAAGAGCTAAGGCTGTATGAGAACCTTAGCTCTTTTTTTTATGTTTATTGTTTATTATATAAATTATTTAACGCTACAAGCCATACCAACTATCATATTACCAACTGAAATACCACCAGGTCCCCCGATGCTCTCCCTCTAAAACAAATGACAAGCCACCTCATGCCCTTTCGCAATCTCCACCATCTTCGGTACTTCTTGTGCACATTTTTCAGTGGCGAATTTGCAGCGCGTTCTGAATTTGCAGCCGGATGGTGAGTTTAGTGGGCTTGGTACTTCCCCTTGCAGGATGATCCGTTCTTTGCCTGTGTTGGTTGGATCTGGCTCTGGCATGGATGAGAGTAGTGCTTGTGTGTATGGATGTGCCGGTTTTGTGTATAGGTCTTCGCTGTCGGCAATTTCTACTATGTTTCCTAAGTACATGACTCCGATTCGGTCTGATATGTGTCTTACCATGGATAGGTCATGGGCGATGAATAAGTATGTGACGCCTGTTTCTTCTTGGATGTCCTGCAGCATGTTTACGACTTGTGCTTGGACTGAGACATCGAGTGCTGAGATTGGTTCGTCACATAGGATGAAGTCTGGTTTTACAGATAGCGCGCGCGCGATGCTGATGCGCTGTCTTTGGCCTCCGCTAAATTCGTGCGGATAGCGATATAGGTGTTCTTCTTTTAGGCCTACTTTTTTGAGAAGGTCTAGAATGATTTCTTTTCTTTCCTCCGCTGTATGGGATCCGTGAATATTCATCGGTTCGCTAATAATTTGGAATACATTCATTGTCGGGTTTAATGATGCGTACGGGTCTTGGAAAATGATTTGCATTCTTTTTCGATATTCTTTTAGTTCACTTTCCTTTAGATCCGCGATATCTTTTCCGTCGAATAGAATATTACCTGAAGTGACGTCGTGTAAGCGAATGATACTTCTTCCTGTCGTTGATTTTCCGCAGCCTGATTCTCCTACTAATCCGAATGTTTCACCCTTTTTAATTGTGAAGCTTAGGTCATCGACTGCTTTTAATTGCTCTGTTTTTCTGCCGAATAGTCCTTTTTTAATAGGAAAATACTTTTTTAAGTTCCGAACTTCAATTAAGTTTTCATGCATGGGAATCACCTACCGCCCTATCATTTAGCCAGCACATAGAACGCCTTCCGTTTCCAATTTCAAAATATGGCGGACGTTCTTTTTCACAAATGTCTATTTTATGTGGGCAACGCTCTGCGAACGGGCAACCTTTCGGCGGATGTAGTAAGTTTGGCGTTACACCTTGAATCGGAGCTAGTCTTTCTTTTACGCCGTTCGATATTTTCGGCAGAGAGTTTAATAGCCCTTTCGTATATGGATGGTTCGGCGATTGGAAAATATTAAGTACAGGTCCTTCTTCCATAATAAGTCCGCCGTACATTACGATAACTCGTGTACAGTTTTGCGCGACAATTCCAAGATCATGCGTAATAAGAAGCAACGACATATTCGTTTCGTTTTTTAAGTTTTTCATTAAATCTAGTATTTGTGCTTGTATCGTTACGTCAAGCGCTGTCGTCGGTTCGTCCGCAATGAGAAGGTCTGGGTTACAAGACATCGCCATTGCGATCATAACCCGCTGCTTCATACCACCGCTTAGTTCATGCGGATATTGTTTTACCCTTTCTTCCGGTGAAGAAAGACCAACTTGTTTTAACAAGTTGACCGCAATCTGCTCTGCTTCTTTCTTTTTCACTTTTTGATGCCGTATAATTACTTCCGTCATTTGCTTCCCAATTTTCACAACTGGATTTAATGCCGACATTGGATCTTGAGATATAAGTGAAATTTGATTTCCTCTAATAGAACGCAATGCTTTTTCAGATTTTGAAAGTATGTTTTCATTGTGAAAAAGAATCTCTCCTTCTTTCACTTTCCCTGGCGACGTAACGAGAGCCATAACTGATTTCGCCATAACACTCTTTCCGCTTCCCGATTCGCCAACAATCCCGACGACTTCACCCTTTTTCAAACTAAATGAAACGCCGCGAACCGCTTCAACTTCTCCGTCTTCTATGAAAAAAGAAGTCTTTAAATTTTTCACTTCTAATAGTTTTTCAGACACGTTCCTCACTCCTCTCGCTTAACGACTTAGTTTTCATGTCCGGCCCCTTTTGGTGCGAAAGCTTTCTTAAGCGCTTCACCAATTACGTTAAAACTCAACACTGTTAATAGAATAAGGAACCCTGGGAAGAGTGTTAAATACCAAGCTTCACCGATATATCCTTGCGCATTGTTAAGCATGCTGCCCCAAGAAGAATCTGGTTCTCTAATACCTAATCCTAAGAAGCTAAGTGATGATTCCATTAAAATAGATGTCGCAATTGTTAATGTCGCTGCGATTATAATGGTTGATAAAATGTTCGGAATGATGTGTCTTACAATAATCATGAGTGATTTTTGTCCGGATACTTTTGCATATAAAACGTACTCACGCTCTTTTACAGATAACGTTTCTGCCCTTACGATACGGGCCGTGTCCATCCACGTTAATAATCCGATAATAAGAACAAGCGTTGTAATTCCTGGTTTTAAATAAGCATTTAATAACAGCATTAAAAAGAATGAAGGAATTGACATTAAAACTTCAACAATTCGCATTAAGAAGTTGTCTAACTTTCCGCCATAATATCCGCTAATGGTTCCAACTGCGGTCCCTATTGTAATGGAAACGACCATCGCTAGAAAACCAACTGCAAGAGAAACTCTTCCGCCATATAACGCTCTCGTTAAGTAATCTCGTCCGTAATCATCCGTGCCGAAAGGATGACTCATACTCGGTTCTTGTAAGCGATCTGGAATCGACATTTTACTAGGATCGTACGGTGATATGAATGCGAAAAGAGACGCTATTGTTAAAACACTAAGTATAATAACTCCCATTAATACAAACTTATTTTTCGTAAAACTATTTTTTATCGTTTGAAATCTCCTATTGTTCATTCCAAATCACCCCCTCATTCGAATGCGCGGATCTACTACGCCATATAAAATATCAGCAATTAAATTACCGAGAATTAACATGAACGATGATAATAATGTGATTGCCATAATAATTGGATAATCAAATCTAAAAATAGCATTCACCCCGAGCGAACCAAGTCCCGGCCATGAGAATACTGTTTCCGTAATGAACGCTCCGCCTACTAAACTTGGAATGGATAATCCGAAAATTGTAATGATTGGTATTAATACGTTTCGAAGTACGTGATTAAATAAAACTGTTTTCTTTGAAGCGCCGTACGCATATTGAATTTGTACGTAATCTTCTTCTAATTGCTGGATGGTACTTGAACGAATATATCTCATATAAACAGAGACGTTTTGGAACGCTAGCACCATGCAAGGTAAAATGCCGTGCTGGACAATATCCCAGAAGGAATCTTGACCGACTGTGCGCATACCCATACTCGGAAGAAGGTTCAACTTTAAAGAGAATAAGTAGATTAATAGTAACGCGAACCAAAAGACTGGCATTGAAATTCCCACATAGGAGATAAAGTTCACGATGCGATCAAAGATAGAATTCTTTTTCACACCTGTAAATAGTCCAAGCGGTATTGCGATTACAAATGAGACGAGTAAAGATGATCCCATTAATCCGATTGTTGCGGGTAATCTTTCTGTAATAAGTTCTAAAACAGGACGGTGATTTTGAAGTGAGTATCCAAAATTCCCTGTTAAAATATTTTTTAGCCATAAAATATATTGCACGTAAATCGGTTGATCTAGTCCTAAACTTTTGCGAATACGTTCGACATCAATTGGACTCATATTCGGCGTTACAAAGTTTCGAACGGGATCGCCCGGCGCTAGTTTTATTAATAGAAAAGAGATAATAGAAATAACAAATAAAAGCGGAATTGCATTTAAAAGCCTCTTTGCAATTACTTTATACACAAACTTCCCCCCTCAAGATAAAGTGAAACTTTAATCAGTGGGTTTTTGTCCATCCCCCACTGATTATCAGCCCGTTAAAGCGGGATAAAGAAGCTGATTTCCACCAGCTTCTTCATAGTTTCTTATTTCACTTCATAAATTTTCGATAGATCTTCAAACATTGTGACAGGAATTGCTTTTGCTTCTTTTAATCCATCAAACTTTTTATCTACTGCAATAACTGCTTTCGGATATGCGATTGGAAGATAAGGTAAGTCTTCTCTAGCTGTATCTTGGATTTTATGGTATAGCTCTGCGCGTTTCGTTTTATCTGTTTCAACCGCAGCTTCTTCCCATAACTTATCGAAGTCAGCATTTTTATAACGTGCATAATTGTATTCTGCATTACTTAAGAATAAGCTCTTATATGAATCTGGCTCTGGTCCCATTATGTAACCACCAAATGTAATATCATATTCTTTATTCTCTTTATCCAAGCCTTTTTCACTTGCCGCACTAGCATCTAATGCATTTAGCTCGACTTGTAAGCCAACTTCTTGTAATTTTTGCTGTGTATAAAGTGCTAAACTTTCCATAATTTTATTATTCGTTACATACATAACGCGTACTTTTTCTTTATCTTTCACACCAGCTTTTGCTAATAAATCTTTCGCTTCTTTTTGATCATACTTATACTCTTTAATATCTTTCGCATAATACATAGCGTCTGGCGTTAAGATTGAATTTGCTGGTTCCGCAAATTGACTAGAAACGAACGCTGAGTTAATCATTTCTTTCTTATCTAATGCATGCGCAATTGCTTGGCGCACTTCTTTTTTCTTCATAAGGTCTGTATTAAAGTTATAAGCTAAGTAGAATAATCTACCTTCAGGGAAAGTCACCATTGAGAAGTTCCCCGTGCTATCTAATTTCTTAAAGTCTTGCGGCTCAATCATCTTCATATTGATTTGACCATTTTGTAGTGAAACATTTGCTGTATTACGGTCTTTTACAACGCGGTACACGATAGAATCTAATTTCGCTTTACCAGCAAAATAATCATCGAATCGCTCTAAAGCAACATATTCATCTGACTTAAACTCTTTTAATTTAAATGGACCTGATCCAACAGGTTGTAAGTTTTTCTTACTCTTCACTAAATCTGCTTCACCTTCAAATACATGTTTCGGAATTGGGAAGAAATCGTTCATAACCCCTTCGAAAGATGCACTTACTTGTGGTAATACAAATTGAGTCGTTAGCTCATCCACTTTTTTCACCTCAAGCGGCTTTCCTTTAAAAATAAAGTTTTCACGGCTTGAACTATTTTGCTTCTCATCTAAAATAGATTGGAATGTAAATACAATATCGTCTGATGTAATTTTCTTACCATCATGCCATTTCAAATTATCTTTTAGTTTTAAAGTCCATGTTAATTGATCCTCTGAAGGCGTAAAGCTCTCCGCAAGAACAAATTTTTTCTTACCGTCTTCCATATGATACAGCGGTGCATATAAAGCTTGCTGTATCGTTAACGACACACGATCATTCGCATAAAGCGGATTCATCGTATCAGGATTGTCGCTAACACCAACTGTTAACGTCCCTCCATCTTTCGGAGTCCCTGATTTACTAGTGTTTGCTTGCTTCGAAGAATCTTTCTCTCCTGAGCAAGCCGCTAATGCAATAAGTAATAGTAGGACAAATGGTAATGCAAACAACTTCTTCTTCATATTTCGACCCCTCTCGACTATTTACACCTATAAGAAAACTCGACGTAATACCGACGTTACGTTACTAGTTTAAGTTTAACTACTACCGTACTCGTATTAGTTCTAACTTTACGTTCTAACGTAGAAAGTTAG
>NZ_ALBR01000079.1:0-36294 GCF_002081505.1 Bacillus sp. CDB3
TTACTTACCTTACCGTTACCGTACCCTTACGTACGTAACTTAACTTAACAACGTAACGTAACGTAACGTACGTAACTACGTACGGTTTTCTTATAGGGTTTTAAATTACCACTACCCGTATGTATTGTCAAACTTTTTCGCAAAGGTAGAAAGTTTGAAATCTATCAATGAATTCTTGAGATAAACTATATTTATGCGGAGGGTAAAATAAAAAGACCACGAATAGATGGCCTCGTAAAATGAGTTAAAAAACTAGCAGCCTACAAGAAATTCCTCTGAAATGGTTGTTATATATGATCGAAAATGTAGAATGGGATTAAAGATAAAAAACATTTTTAGGAGGTTATCATGACATTTGATGAATTGAAAAAAAATAAACCAACAACCCCATGGATTGAGAATGATGAAGATGGGGAGTTTTTCACTGAAGAAAATATAAGTGCAACAAATAAAGTTCTCGACACTTACATTAACAATTTAGAGCAATTGGGTGAGAATCCAACCGAAGTCGAAATAATGCAAGTCGTTAAAGAAGTCGTTGTTAACATAAATGAATTAAATGACGAACATGACTATTTTATCGAAACAATGGAAAGAGAAGATCTCTATGAATTTATCGATACAGCAGCACGAATAGCTGGCTTAGAATCCGAAGAAGACATAACAGAAGAATGGCGAGAATGGTAAAGAAAGCTGCACCTCTAATTGTTAGAGGTGCAACTTTTTTCATACGCCAATTGAATTAATGATTTCATATCCGCATAGGATTCACATGTTCCTACATATTATTAACATCTTCTAAATCAAATTCCTCTGGATCAAGGAACGATTCTCTTATATATATTATAGTAAAGACTAATTTACACCTTTCGAGACAACATCGCTTCTATCCTCTCCGATAAAAACTTTCCTGTCCATCTATCATCATCCGTAATCGATCTTCCGTCAACGTCAACTCTACATTTCTATATTCACCTGAGTTTTGTTGTACTGAAAGAATATATGTATTATCTCCATTCTTCGATTCAGAACTTATATAGAATTTATGCTGAGGGAGCCTGCCACCACCCGGTTGTCCTTGTTCGATAATAAGCTCACCGCTTCGCTCGCCCTCTGCTAATATAAACGAGATATTTGGTCCTCCACTTGTATTAATCCAGCTAGCTTCTATTTGTGAGAATGGTATTTTCGTATTTGTACGATTAGATTGTTCACGTTTATCACTTTGTCCTGTATACGCTTTTTTCTCATCAACAGGCTCATAGTAATTCATAAACTCTTCCTTCGTCATTCGTGTAAGTGAAAGGTTCTCTTCTTCATGCCCTAGCCTGATTAACTCAATCGCCTCGTCATCTATTACATTTACACGAACATTAAACGGTGTGAATGTTTCTAAATTAGATTCCACTTCATAGATGCGTAAACTAATTTCTTTCTCATCACTATCTTGTTTTTTAAATAAGTATGTAACGTTTTCTTCACCGTTATAGAGCGTTATTTCGCCTTTTTTATTATCAGTTACATGAATCCCGACATAACTTGGATCACTTTTATCTACCCAATAACCATCTATATCCGATAATGATGCGGTGCTTAGTTGTGTAGTTTGCGCTTCCATATTTTCGCTAGTTTCCACCGAAGTTGCGATTTTATCATCACCTGAGAAAAATAAAATTTTCACCATAAGCAGCGCAACTGCTACACCGATCACTCCCGTAATGCCTAACAACACGAAATCCTTTTCTTTTTTACTATCCGCTTGTTTTGGAGCTAGCTCATCATTTTCAAGATTACTGCCACACGCGACACAAAATCGTTCTTTTCCAGACCTTTCCTTACCACAATGTCCGCAAAAACGATTCCGTCCTTTCTCTGGCTTAATACGTTTTAACAGTTTACCTATCATTCCTTGTCCAACTGCTACTCCATTAAATGCATTATAAACTGTTTCTTTCTGTTCTGGAGTCATGCTTCCCCACTGTGAAGAATCTTTAGCTTTAGCCGTATCTCCATCTAAACTAGTATTTACATATTCGCTTCCTTGCGCTTCTACATTTACAAGATTTGCATCCGGACCATGATACGATAAGTTATTCGTTACATCTCCGTCTGGCGCCGTTCTTACATGGCCTTTCACCGCTACCATATCTGGATTGACTGGTTTTGCATCCGAACCGTGATACGATAAGTTATTCGTTACATCTCCGTCTGGCGCTGTTCTTACATGACCTTTCACTGCTACCATTTCTGTATTCACCGGCTTTGCATCTGGACCATGATACGACAAGTTATTCGTTACGTCTCCGTCTGGCGCTGTTCTTACATATGATTGTACATGTTGTACGTTCGTTCCTTTAGTTATATGCGCATCTGAAGAATGTACAACTGTTTCCCCTGTAACAGCGTGTCCATCAACCACCCCTGGTTCCGCGACATAAGCATCTCCACCAACATGCATTTTTAAAAATGGCAAAATGAAAGAAATAATAATAAGAGGTACGCTTCCCATAATTCCAAGAGCTGCATAACTACTATAATTATGACCATACAACCAAATTAACGTTGTTCTTATACCAATAAACCCTAAACCCGAAACAATAATAGACTCCATTACTTTACTAGGTGAAGAATCATAGGCTAAAGAAGCACTAGTAGGATCAAAACTCATTCTGGCTAGTAAAATAGCCGCAATTCCATATACAAGCAATCCAGCTAAAAAAGGCCTCCAATTTTTTAGCACAAACTGAATTCTCATAAAAAAGAGAACGAGCATAACAATAAAAATAATTGGTGCTAAAAAAGGAAGGATTACCGATATGATGCCTAGTATAAGCATAAAAAATAGCATTTTCTTCAATAACTTAAATGATGTAATAATAAAAAATAAAAATAGTCCGAAACCAAATAATCCTGGATGGATATACCCTAAAAATAGACTGATAGGAAATAATGTTATCGCTATTTTATGATGGTTGGTTTCTTTCTGACTTGCAATCCATTCCTCCATACTTTATATTCCTTTCCTATTGGTTCGTAAACCGTTTTCATCCTTATCGATTATATACCGATTTTTGGAATTTATATATGTACATTTAAAATAAAGTAAACTTGTAATTCGCCCGCAACTAATACCACATCAGAACCCTCGTCCCTCGCCTCTCGGTCTTGTTAATTATCTCCAATAATATTCAACAATTTTTTGCTGATATTTATTTACAAAAGGGGCTAATTTTGCACTAATCCCACCAGCAATATTTTTGATAATGGTTTTGAAAAACATTATTGAAAATATTCAGAATTTTCACTATAATACTCTTAAATATATTAAAAAAGGGGTGAATCTATGTCTCAGATTGAAACTGAAATAAGTCAATTTGGATACAAACAAGAATTAAAGCGAAGCCTTGGTTTAAAAGAGCTGACCATTTATGGCATGGTCTTTATGGCTCCATTGGCGCCGATGCAAGTGTATGGAATGGTAGCCCAGCAAAGCTTCGGTATGTCATGTTTGGTTTATATCGTAGGGGTAATTGCCATGTTGTTTACTGCCTACAGTTATAGCCATATGGCAAAAGAATTCCCTATATCTGGATCTGTATATTCGTACATCCAACGTGCAGTAAATCCGCATGTCGGATTCGTAGCAGGCTGGATTATCCTTGCTGACTATGTGCTACTGCCTGCATTATTGTATTCGATGACTGGAAACTGGATGACCGGGATTTTTCCTACTGTCCCTTCTTCAGTATGGGCGTTGCTGTTTATTGCTATTAATACGTATATTAATATCCGAGGAATCACAGTTACTTCTCGAATGAACATGATTATGTTTTATGTACAAGTCGTCGTCATTGCAGTCGTATTGATTGTTGGTATTAACTATGTGTTTATAGGAGGTCACGGCACTGGTGGATTTACCTTTGATCCATTCTTCCAATCTGAACATTTCAATTTTGGATTGATTGCTACTTCAACTACAATCGCCGTCCTTGGTTTTTTAGGTTTTGATGGGATTAGCACGCTGTCGGAAGAGGCAACAGAACCAAGAAAAACTGTTGGAAAAGCAACGGTTCTTTCTATTGTATTTATCGGCTTTTTCTTTGTGGCTCAAGCATATATCGCACATTTGATTCATCCAAACTATGCCAACCTTGATCCAGATTTAGGATACTTTAATATTTTGAAAGAAGCTGGTGGTACCGC
Source organism: Bacillus sp. CDB3 (assembly GCF_002081505.1). Classification (NCBI taxonomy): domain Bacteria; kingdom Bacillati; phylum Bacillota; class Bacilli; order Caryophanales; family Bacillaceae; genus Bacillus; species Bacillus sp. CDB3. The sequence continues at coordinate 4,204 of NZ_ALBR01000079.1, forward strand.
CTTTTACATAGTAATAATCCTTATCAACGTAGTTGCTATAGCCGGAGCTGTAAATTTAAACTGTATGGCTGCGACCTCTAGAATTCTCTTTTCTATGAGTCGTGATAATCTTCTACCATTTTCGAATGTTTTTAAGAAAATTCACCCTAAATATCAATCACCAGTAAATTCAACTTATTTGTCTGCCATCATATGTGCCGTTACTGTTCTCACGTTACCAACAGAAACAATCTTAATGTTTGTTAACTTTGGGGCCGTTACTTCATTTATGATTTTAAATTTATGTGTTTGTTGGTACTTTTTCTTTAAAAAGAAAAATCGTGGTTTGAAATCTTATATATATTATTTGGTTATGCCTTTAATTGGTTTTGGCATTGTTACTTTTGTTTGGTCAGGATTTACCTTAAAGACGTTTATTTTTGGTGCTTGCTGGTTGATTCTTGGAATTACGGTAGGAGCAGTTAAATCAGGCGGATATAAAATAAAACCACCGGCATTCCGGGAGTAATACAATTTAATGGAGGGTTGACGTATGAGATTATTAGGGAAAGTTGCAATTGTAACAGGAGCTGGAAGAGGAATTGGTGCTGCTATTGCAAAACGATTCGCTGAAGAAGGGGCGAAAGTCGTGGTGAGTGATATCATCGACCAAGGAGCAGAAGTGGCAGAGGAAATACAAAATGCTGGTGGTGCTGCTGAATTTTTCCGTATAGATGTTTCCAATTCCAATCAAGTTCAAAATTTAATCAATTATACTGTGGAACGTTTTGGCGCTTTACATATTATTTGTAATAATGCGGGGATAAATGTACCTGGAAAAATCGAGAATATCACGGAAGAGGTGTGGGACCGAACGATGGATGTAAATGTGAAATCCATGTATCTTACGACCAAGTTCGGTATCCCTGAGCTGAGAAAAAGTGGTGGCGGATCTATCATTAATTTAGGATCTGTAAACAGCTTGGTTGCAGAGCCTATGTTATCTGCATATGTGGCTTCCAAAGGAGCTATATTAATGCTTACCAAGGCCATAGCATTAGATTATGCTAAGGAAAATATTCGTGCCAATTGCATTTGTCCAGGCTGGGTGAATACTACCATTAACGATGCACATGCGAATCTAATGGGTGGTATTGAAAATGTACTAAATAGTATTGATGACTTCCAACCGATTGGTCGTGTCATTCATACAGAAGAAATTGCGAATGTAGCTTTATTCCTTGCCTCAGATGAATCATCAGCAATGACTGGTAGCGCTGTGGTTGCAGACGGTGCCATGACAGCTAAATAGAAAAGGTAATCACATATTGGACATGACTAATATGTGATTACCTTTTATTTTTAAACCTACACTCGAAAACACATAGCTTCTCCCCTATCAATAAAAAAAGACCACCAAAAGGCAGCCTCAAAACTCAAGTACAGTCCCCACTCCACGCTCCACCGCTTTTTCATACAAATACTTCGCAACGATAATATCTACTACCGCTAAACCTACCGATTTGAAAACGGTAATCTCTTCATCGTTCTCTCTACCAGCTTTTTCCCCGCTTATAATTTGACCAAGTTCAGCGTGAAGATTGCTAGCTTCGAATAGACCTTCTTTTATCGGAACTTGAAGGTCGCCTGTTTCTTCTAATGCTGCTTCTTTTGATTCGACTACTACTTTGTTTGCGCTTGTGATGGCGTGAGATGGTAGTTCTTGCATGCTCGGTCTAAATGAACCGACGGCGTTTATGTGGACGCCTTTTTGTAGTTTTTCTGAGAAGACTGATGTGGATGCGTTCGTTGTTGTGACGATGATATCTGCTTCACTTATTGCTTCATCTGGACTTGCGTAAACATAAGCTGGTTTGTTGAATTTCTCTTGTATATATTGCGCGAATGCATAGGCTTTTTCTTCCGTTCGGTTGTATAGAATTACTTTTTCAATATCTCTAACCGTGAATACAGCTTCTGCAATTCCTTTTGCCTGTTCACCGGTGCCGATGATACATAAAGTTTTTGCGTTATGACGAGCTAAATGTTTTGTCGCTACTCCTGATAAGGCGCCTGTTCGGATCATCGTTAAATAGGAACCTTCTAAAAGTGCGAGTGGTTCTCCTGTTTGAAAGTCTGATAGCATTACAATTCCGTTTATCGTTTTCTTTCCTATCTTTTTGTTTTGCGGGACGACTGTTACTACTTTTAAACCGAGTGCTTCAAGTCCTTCCGCTACTGAAGGCATAATTAATGCGGTATTTTGCTCGTTCGCAAATGGTAATGAGCCGCGAATTGGTGTAATCGTTCTTTCTGCTGAAAATTCTTTTAAAGCAAGCGCCGCGTATTCAATGACTTCATTCATATTTACTAAGTTTCTTTGTTCGTTCGCGCTTATGATTAGCATATTTGTTTATCCCCCTTTTATCCTATTAAAAACCCCCGATTCAACACATCTCTCGGATCTACAACGAACTGATGGAATCCTGTAATAAACGCATTCCCCGTTACTTTCGGAACGACAGCTTCATATTTATCTACCTCTGTTAAAGATAATACTTCTCCTTCAAATTGGCCGTCAGTAATGCATTCGTGGATGAAAATCTCTCCTTTTTGTAAGGCATCTTTTTCAAAAAGAGTTGCGATTCTTGCGGAAGTTCCTGTGCCGCAAGGAGAACGGTCTACTTGCCCGTCAGCGAAGATTGTTACATTTCGTAAGCTAGCATCTTTTCCTTTCGGTTCATCTGAAAAAATAACACCGTATATTCCTTTTAAACCTTCTTCAAGTGGATGCTTAACTTCCATTTGGCTCTCAATATAATGTTTAATTTTACCGCCCCACGTTTGAATAGCAGGTAAGTCTTTGAAATCAACTTTCAAACCAAACTCTTTACTATCCACTACAGCATAAAATGCTCCGCCAAACGCGATATCCACTTGAAATTCATAGTTATCTATTTTAATAGGAACGTCTTTTTTGTATACAAATGAAGGGACATTTTCAAACGATACGGATTCTACCTCGCTACCATTAAATTTTGCGTACGCAATAACTTCCCCGGCAGGGCTATCAATAATAAATTTTTGTTTTTCACCTGTCACTTCAAACATGCCTGTTTCAATTCCTACTGTAACGACAGCAATAATGCCGTGACCACACATCGTACTCCAGCCTTCATTGTGCATAAATAGTACGCCAAAATCAGCGTGAGCACTTGCAGGCGGTGTAATGATACAACCGTACATGCCGTGATGTCCTCTCGGTTCATACATAAGAACCTCGCGAAGATGGTCCAAATGTTCCATACAATATGCGCGTCTTTCTAGTTGCGTTTCTCCCTTTATTTCCGGCACGCCGCCCGTAATAATTCGAAGCGGTTCCCCAGCTACGTGCGCATCAATTGTTGTGTATATTTTACTAACCTTCATTCCTATCTCTCCCCTATATGTTAATACTATTTTCATTGCAAATATCATGCCAACGCATAGAGTATAAATGAAACTTTAATCAGTCCTCACCAATCAGGCTTTTACGGGCAGTAAGGCCCCCACCTAACTTCTTTGCTTTCGCTGAATTTTGAGGTGGGGGTCTTACTGCCCGGCGAATAGCGGGATAGATCTGTATACATTTTTTGAAAAATACACACGACTGTCTACTTTTTTATACAGTAGACAGTCGCTGTCCATTAACCTATAACCAATCCCACACTCCGCAAAAATATATCAGCGATTATTCAATTATATCGACCACAACTCCGAATATATCGACGTTTCGACACAACATATCGACTTACCGACAAACTTTGCGCTTTTACGCCTAATAACCACCAACCAATCCTACACCGACATCCGGTCCCACGAACACACACACACCAAAACAAAAAAATCCCCCAAAAACCTCGGGGGACCCATTACCCATCAAACCCTAACCGCCACCACATCCGGCACTTGCTTAGCAATCTCCTCACCAATCTTTATACTAGCCGTTGCCGCTGGAGATGGCGCATTACAAATGTGCAGAGAATTGATGCCGGGGATAATGCAGAAGTCATCAACCATATTTCCGTTTGATAAAATGGCTTGTGCCCTTACACCTGCATGGGTTGGGACGATATCTTTTTCTGTTAGCTCTGGTATTAAGCGCTGCAAGCTTTTTAGGAATGATTGTTTACTAAATGAGCGCACCATTTCTTTTATGCCTTCTTTCATATTTGGCATCGCCATTTTCCAAAAGCCTGTGTATGTCATTGTTTCCATGAAGTCTTTAATATCAAAGTCTGTTTTCGTATAGCCCTCTCGCTTAAAGCTTAATACTGCGTTCGGTCCTGCATGTACTTCTCCGTTTATCATTCTTGTGAAATGAACACCTAAAAACGGGAATTCTGGATTTGGGACTGGATAGATTAAATGTTTTACGAGATGGCGTTTTTCCGGGACGAGTTCATAATATTCACCACGAAACGGAACAATTTTCATGTCCGTTAATATGCCTGTCTTTTTCGCAATGCGATCACTATGTAAGCCGGCACAGTTAATGAGAAATTTCGTTTTAAATGTGCCTTTGTTTGTCTCAATTGTTACGGCGTCTTTCTTTTCAGTAATACGCTCTGCGGCTGTTCCTAAATGTACTTCTCCTCCGCTTTCTTGAATCAAACGGGCAAACGCATAACTTACTCCTTTATAATCAGCAATCCCGCAAGAAGGAACACGGATTGCCCCAAGTCCTTTTACATGAGGTTCAATTTCAGCTAATTCTTCCTTATCTATTTTTAAAATATGTAAATCGTTTTGTAAGCCTCTCTCATATAAATTATGTAAAAGAGGAAGTTCTTCTTTTTCTGTAGCGACAATTACTTTTCCGCACATGTCATAAGCGATGTCATTTTCTTTACAAAATTGAACCATAGCTGCGTTTCCTTCTTTTGCAAACTTTGCTTTATAACTTCCTGGTTTATAATAAATCCCAGAGTGAATTACTCCGCTATTATGTCCAGTTTGATGATGTGCAAGTTCCTTTTCTTTTTCAATGATCGCGATTTTCGCACGAGGGAATTTTTTCGTTAAAGCCATTCCAGTTGAAAGACCAACGATTCCTCCGCCAATAATTATAAAGTCATACATCCTACTTCCCCCTTAATATGATGAAAGGCAGGTCTTTTTTAAGACCCGCCGTACAAACTTATTTAGAAAAACAACCGCGCTGGCGCATTAGTTCCCTATATAAATCTTTATTTTTCTCAAATGCAGCTCTTCCGTGCATCCAAAATAAGTTATTTAAAAGAACTAAGTCACCAATTGGTAATTTCAATGCATGTGTTGCTGGTGAATTTTCAACAGAATATGATAAGTCTTTCAAATAGTTTGCTTGTTCAATATTATCTGGATAAGCGAACTGATCAATAAAGCAAATACACGGTGCGTTATTTACATCAAAAAACGTTTCACGATAAACGATTTCTTGCGAATTTTTACTTGGTGGTGCTTTATACGTAATTTTAACAGATGCGAGTGAATGATCTCTAAATTTCTGAAGATCTTCCCAATCGTCTAAATGTAGTAAACGAGATTCTCCGCCTACTGCATTTTGCTCTTCAATTTTCATCATAAGAAGCCAATCTGTCGGTTCATCAACGAATGTACCGTCTGTATGCAGTGTAAACAATCGGTACGCTTGACGAAGGTAAGAATCACTACTATCTGTATCTTTTACATTAAATCTAGCATAATACGTTCCTGTCATTGCATCAAAGTTTGGCTCCCCGATTAAATGTGTTAATGCTGTTGCAAATTTAACGTAGTCTGCTGGATCTGATGTTTCACCTTGTACCCCAATTGTAAATCCGCCCGTTTCACGGTCATGAATAATGCCGCGAATGTTATCCATAAATGATTGCCCAAAAATCTTTCTCATTCCATCCGCAAGATTAAATCGAGAATAAGGAATGTATTGCAGTGACTGCTCTGAATGCTCTTTTACCTCTTCAAAAAACTGCTTAAGCAATTGCTGGTTTAGCGTAATATGATATAAACGTTTATGCTCTGGATGAGGAGCAATTTCATACCCCTCATATTTCTTTGCAAATTTCATCTTCGCATTTTGTTCTGTAATAATCGACATTTTAATTCCTCCCTAATTTAAATATGAAGAACTTATGGACGCTTTTTACAGACAGTTATCCTTATCTTCTTATGCTGAGATTCGGTCTTACTGTCCTAACAACGAAAAAGCCAGTCATACGCATACCACGACATAAAATCGTAGAAACGTACAACTGGCTCATAATTACGAATGTTCTTTAATCTCTTAAAGTACAATAATAATAGACAGTTTGTATGAAAATATTTGTAAAACAGGAAAGCAAGATCGGATATAGAGAAGGCTAATTTCTCGTATGGATCTTATTAATTAAATAATAATTCAAAATATTCTAACTGTCAATTCGTTTTTTATTATTTTCTCGACAAACTTTACACATTTTACAACTCCCTTTACTTTCTGCACATCCTCTTTTTTTCGTCTCTTGTTTTACAACTTGCCCTTCATTTAACTTTTTCATATTCCGTTCCTCCTCAATATAAAAAGCCAGTCGTATCCCGTTAACGGAAATACAACTGGCTCTTGTTTATGGTTTGATAAACTAGACAGTTTTTATGGTGTTGTTTCCTCGTACTCTCCTTCTAGCTGTTCATCATTTAAATAACTTACATATTGGCGATGTAAATCTTTTACCGCACTGATAATCGCATTTTGCGCTTTTCCTTGATAATGATCCGTAATATCTTGAACGATTTCTTCAATACCATCTTGCAAACTATGTCCTCTCAAAATTTGAGCGACGAAGTCTCTACCGTGCTCTGTCGCAAGCGTACATGACGCTTCAATAATGACGTGATATTTATGATCTGCTTCAATTGTAATCGTTAATGTTTCATACATACTGCGAACAGCCATCCCTTTCGGAAGTCTCGAATGTCCTGCCATAAAAAATGTCCCTTTACGCATATTTCATCCTCCGTTACTATGTTTTTTAGTGTTTATACTTGATCTACGTATACTGTCTTTATTCTCGTATAAAATTCTTTCGCCGCTTTTCCTTGTTCACGTGGTCCAGCACTAGAGTTTTTCATTCCGCCAAACGGAACTTGTGGTTCTGCTCCTGCAGTTTCTGAATTCACATGAACCATTCCAACTTCCATATCATCAATAAACCTTTGCGATAAACTTAAATTATTCGTACAAATCGATGCACTTAGTCCGTATTCTGTATCGTTCGCTACAGAAACTGCTTCTTCATAACTATTCACTTTAAATAAACATATAACTGGACCGAAAATCTCTTCTTTTGCAATGCGTGCATCTACATCTACATTTTCAAAAATAGTCGGTAAAACATAACATCCTCGCTGCAGTTCAGCTTCGTCCGGCACGCTGCCTCCATACAGTAAAGAAGCCTCTCCTTTTCCTACTTCAATCATCGATAGAACAGATTGTTGCTGCCCCTTTGAGACACATGGGCCCATAAACGTATTAGGTTCTAACGGATTTCCAACTGTAAGAGCCTCAGTGCGCTGCAATAGTCGATCACGGAACGCTTCATAAATTTCCTCTTCGACTATTACTCTACTTGTTGCGGTACATTTTTGCCCTGTTGACATAAACGCACCTTTTATCGCAATATTTACCGCCTTTTCAATATCGGCATCTTTTAATACCACTAACGGATTTTTTCCGCCCATCTCTAATTGGACTTTTTTCCTAGTTTCAACGGCTGCTTTCTGAATGATATTTCCAACGTGATTAGAACCCGTAAAAGATACCGCTTTTATATCAGGGTTTCCCGTTAATTCTGCTCCAACTTCAGAGCCTTTGCCGAATACACAATTTATAACGCCCGCCGGGATGCCAGCCTCATGAAAAGCATTCACGAGATGGTACACCGATTTTGGTGTAACTTCAGCCGGCTTAATGACAATCGTATTTCCGTAAATAAGTGCCGGCGCCATTTTCCAGGCCGGAATCGCAATTGGAAAGTTCCACGGCGTAATTAATCCGACTGGTCCTACTGCCACACGTTTACTGTAAAGCATTGTACTTTCATTAGCAGACGGGATAATCTCTCCAATCGGCTGATTTGCTTCCCCGGCATAATATTCAAGAATGCTAATCGCTCGCTTCGTCTCTCCTATTCCTTCTGCAATCGTCTTTCCTTCTTCATTCGTTACATCTCGGCCAACTTCATTTACCTTTTCTTTTAAAATAGCTGCCGCTTTCCATAAATAACTTGCTCTCTCTTGAAACGATAACTTTTGCCATTTATGAAAAGCCTCTTTCGCTGATGCGATTGCAACTCGTGTATCTTCTACTGAACTAAACGGGAATTCACCTAACACTTCCCCGTTATGTGGATTATAATTTTTCACGTATGCATTCGTGGAAGGTTCTCTCCACTCACCGTTTATATAATTGAAAAACTTCATTCCCCTGCCCCCACCATTTTTATTTTGATAGTTTCGCAATAGCAGCTTCTAAAATAATAAGCCCTTCTTCAAGCTGTTCATCTGTTATAACAAGAGGCGGTAAGAAGCGAAGTACGTTACTATAAATACCGGCGCTTATCGTAATGACCCCTTTACTATGCGTTTCCTTCATAATTGCTTTAACTTCTTCCGCTGCTGGCTCTTTCGTCTCTTTATCCTTCACAAGCTCGATTGCAGTCATAGCACCAAGGCCCCTGACATCACCAACTAGTTCATATTTCTCTTTCCAACTATTAAACACTTCCATCATACGCTCGCCAATTTCTACAGCGCGCTTCACTAAATTCTCTTCTTCAATTACATCTAAAACAGCTAATGCAGCCGCGCAAGCAGCCGGACTTCCTGAGAAAGTACCACCTAATTGACCTGGTCCAGGTGCATCCATCAAATCCGCTCTTCCTGTTATTGCGCTAAGCGGCATTCCAGCAGCGATTGATTTTGAGAAAGTCATTAAATCTGGAGCTACGCCGAAATGATCCATTGCAAATAAGCTGCCCGTACGAGCGAAACCAGTTTGAATTTCATCCGCAATCATAATGATTCCGTACTTATCACAAATATTCCGGACACCTTGCATGAATGTAGTCGTCGGAACGATAAATCCACCTTCTCCTTGAAGCGGTTCCAAAATAATTGCAGCGATATTATCACTTGCTACTTCCTCTAACATAAAGCGTTCGAAATACGCTAAAATTTGCGCGTCTACTTCTTCTTGTGTTAGCCCTTCGTCAGCGCGGTAATAATACGGATATGGTAATTTGTATACTTCTGATGCAAACGGTCCAAATCCATGTTTGTACGGTTTCACCTTACTTGTCAGTGACATCGTCAAAAGTGTACGCCCGTGATATGCACGCTCAAACGAAACGATTGCGCTTCTTCCAGTTGCTTTTCTAGCAATCTTCACCGCATTTTCTACTGCTTCAGCTCCGCTATTCGCAAACATCGTTTTTTTCTTAAAATCACCTGGCGTTAACTCATTCAGTCTTTCCGCCAGTGTAATATAACTTTCATACGGCGCTACATGAAAACAACTATGAATAGAAGATTCTACTTGATCTTGAATCGCCTTTACTACTTTCGGATGACAATGCCCGACGTTTTGCATACCAATTCCGCCCGCAAAGTCGATTAATTCATTACCATCTACATCCGTAATAATCGCGCCTTTTGCTGATTGCACATACAACTCTGTAATATTGTAAGGCCCTTCTGGCACCGCATTTTTTCTTCTTTCATGTAATATGCTAGATTTTGTAGTTGTAATATCCTTCTTCTCTTTTAACATGGTACATACCCCTTTTCTTATTTTTCTTCTAAACTAACTTCCGAATCTTTTATCATCGTAAAATCATTCAACTTTTGCTTATCTAACTTTCTAACTCTTAGGAAATAACTTATTATTACTAGGATCGTAGCTAGTAATGTCATGTAAAACTGCATCCGCATATCTGCTATAAATGCTTGTGAAACAAAGATTGTAATAATCATTAGAAGCGTTGCATATGTGAGATAAGGGAATAACCACATTTTCACTTTCAGCTTTCCAGCCCCTTCTCTTTCTCTCTCTCGTCTTAATATGACATGTGAAACAGCAACGAACATATACATAAGCATCGTTACCCCGCCTGAACTATTCGCTAAAAACGCAAACAATTTATCAGGAGATATAAATTTCAACATCGCGCAAATAAATGCAAATACGATACTTGCATAGATCGCTATAACCGGCGTCCCTCTACTATTTAACTTTGAAAAAGCGGCCGGAGCATCGCCTTTTTTAGCAAGTGAAAATAACATACGCGAACTCGTATATATACCTGAATTCATAACGGAAAGTAGTGATAAAAAGACAACACCATTCATAATTTCTGCGGCTGCAGGTACTCCTGCCATATTAAATAAACTTGCATACGGAAGTTTTAATAACTCCTTATCCGTCCACGGAATAAACATAACTAAAATCGTTACCGAACCTACGAAGAAAAGCATTAGGCGCCATACAACACTATTAATAGCTCGTATAACATTCTTCTCTGGATTTTCCGATTCCCCGGCTGCAATCGCTGCTACTTCGCTTCCCGATAAAGAGAAAGAAATAAACACAACGCTCAGTAAGACAGGGACAATTCCATTCGGGAAGAAACCACCGTGTTCCGTAATAATAGCAAGACTCGGTCTATCCACCCCTGGAACAAGACCAAAAAACATCGAAACTCCTAAAATTAAAAACGCAACAATCGCAATAACTTTAATAAACGCTAACCAATATTCAAACTCTCCGTACAATTTTACTGAATATACATTCGTCATCGTCATTAAAAGAACCATACATAAACTCGCGATCCATGCTGGAACCGAAGGGAACCAATTGTTAATCATCACGCCTAAAAGCACCGCTTCAATCGCGATAATAATGACCCAGTTAAACCAATATAACCACCCAATCGTATACCCTGCCCACGGCCCAATTGCTTTATTCGCATACGTTGCGAAAGAACCGCTATCAGGATTTTCCGCTGCCATCTCTCCTAACATCCGCATCACGAGCACAACCATTAAAGCGCCAATAATATAGGACAAAATCGCTGCTGGACCCGTCGATTGAATAATCGTTCCACTTCCTACAAACAAACCGCCCCCGATAACCCCACCAATCGAAATCATTGTTATATGCCGAGTTTTTAAATCCTTTTGTAACTCCTTTTTCTCTTTAGCCAACCAATTCACCAGCCCCTCCATTAGCGTGGACGTGCACCATACTCCATTGACAACGCTTTCTAAAAATCCCCTCCTACTTTAAATAAAAAATAAAAAGAGCCAGAAAAACAACGCATACAACTGCATTGAATTTTACTGCCCCTATCCTTATGGCTCGTCCTCCTGCTAAGGAAGTTCAAGTGGAAAGAAGTTGTTCCTCTATTCATTTTCAAAAAGGCATTCGGGCTTACAGGGAGGCTAATCACTGTCATCCGATAATAAGTTAATCATAATATAAATAGACTGAATATTCAATGTTCATTTTCGTAAATTTCATGAATAAAAAAAGAAAATTCTCTCGCCCAGGCACATATACTGTTCAAAAGAAAAAAGGAAGTGGTCTCATGTATTACGGAACAAAAGGCTGGTACGTAGCTGAACTTAAGAAATTGGGTGTTCGCTATCATGAAGGACGAAAACTAGAAAGTTACCGCGGACACGTATTACGCAATTTATTAATCGCACAACAGGAGAAGACGCAAGAAGAGTAATGTACTAACAAAATGATATCGATCGATTCTTAGAATATATCGGCGATTTTTCAAATATATCGACGTCTCGACCTGGAATATCGACTTATCGCCAAATTCCTCCCTCTATTCCACCAACCAATCACACATCACGCTGCAAGAATGCAAACCAAGAAAGGTCACCCAAATGGGTGACCTTTCTTATTCACAAACAAGAATTTGTCTAGAAAATGATCCTTTTCTTGTGATACAGCGGTCTGTAATTTCAAATCCCGCTTCATGAATCATGTCGTCCATTGTTTCCATCGTGACAACGACTACTTTTTTTGCAATGCGGCGCGCACTTGAAAGAATCGAGAGTTGATCTTCTGGTGTTGCGTGCGTAAATAGGTCGTACGGCATATCGATAATTGCGACGTCGTAGTTCTCAGTAATTTCTTCAATTGGGCCTTTTGTTACTGTTCCTTCAAATCCGAAATGTGCGATGTTTTTTCTCGTTCCAAGAACTACAAGTGGATTTATATCTCTACCAACGATGTTAATCCCCATAGAAAGTGCTTCTACTACTACTGTTCCAATTCCGCAGCACGGGTCAATTGCTCGCACTCCATCTGGGTTTGGTACAGCGATATTTGCGACAGCTCTAGCAACACGTGTGCTCAGTGATGTCGAATAGCTATGCGGTTTTTTTATGTGATGATACCAAACTGGATCACTTTCTACATAGTGCCCGAAGTACCAACGTCCCCCAAGAGGAACAATCCCGAATACACGCTCTGGATTACGAACATCAGCTTCTCCTTCAATATGCATGCCAAGGTCTCGTTCAATAAGACGTCTTTCCCCATATTCAATTTTATTTTCTTTACCAAGATCATTGATTTTAACGAAGATAACTTTGAATGTCGCTCCCGCTAAATCAATTTGTTCCACTTGTTCTAAAATGCTTTCTAAGTCGTCCCCTTCATACATAACCTCAACGCGCTCTTTAATAAACGGACTTCTACTCGGAGCAATCTTGACTTCACTTTTCAAAATATTAACGTGAGACTCCATCCCAAAGAACGAACGCATTTCCAAGTAACATAAAGCACGTTCCTCTTCTCGAAACGCATACGTATATATACATGCAGGTGTTTTACTATGATTACTCAATCTATTATCATCCTTTATCGTTTAAAATTGTTATGATCAAAATTACTCGAATACCTTTTTCATATAAAGTGAAACTTTTATCAGTGGGAAGCCTTATCTCCCACTGATAATCAGCCCTCACCAATCGGGCGTTTACGGGCAGTTGATCTCCTACCTAGACCTAGCTTCCTCGTGTTCGTCTAATTTCTAGGTGGGAATCTTACTGCCCGTTAATGCGGGGTAAAATTAAATGATATCACATGCCCGAAATAAAGAGAAACCTTTATAATTTGTTTTATAAATAAAAAGAGACTGCCTATTGGCAATCTCTTCTATCATTATCTCTACTATTTAACGGAAAGAAGATACGTCGTTACCCATTACTTCGTAGTAATCTAAAATACCTTGATAAATAGCTTCTGCTGCACTTTGTCTCTGTTCTGGTGTAGCAATTTTATCTGCATCACTTTTATTATCTACAAATGCTAATTCTGTTAATACAGCTGGCATTGTATTTTCTCTAGTTACGTATAAATCCTGATGTTTCGCACCACGATCTTTTGTTCCAAGTGCTTTCACAAGACGTTTTTGAATTTTTTCTGCTAATAAACGACTCTCTTCTACATTTGGATTCGTTGCTCTTGCTCGTGCTGCGTCATAATATAATGTTTCTGTGCCTTGTCCATTTTTCAAGTCAGAACCATTAGCATGGATACTTACAAAAATATCTCCATTATTTTGCTGTGCAAATTCTACACGTTTTTTTAAAGAATCAGGACCACTTGTTCCTGGACGTGTATCATCTGTACGAGTGAATAACACAGTAAACGGTGTCTTTTTCTCAAATATTTTCTGTAATCGTAATGATACATCTAATACGGTTTTACTTTCTTTCTCATAATAACCAGGGTTCCCCGAGTCAATTCCACCATGACCTGGATCAATAATAATCGCTTTACCTTCTAGGAAGTTACCTTGCTTCACTGGGTTTAATTGATTTTTATCCACCCATTGGAAGCCAGCTCCCATACGGATACGAATCCAGCTACCATTCTCTTCAATAACAGTTACTTTTTGTGCATTATATGTACCTGACACTTTAGATTGATGCGAAGCTTCTGCATACGCAGTAAATCCTTCATTAATAACATCTGTTTTCTCTGTTAAAGGCGTCCACTTCTCACCTTTACTTGTTACAACTTTCAACCAACCATCCGCTCTTTGCTCTTTCACTTCAAGCATTTGTGGCTTATGTTGAGTGTCAGTAATACCAGATGATAACGATGCCTGATGATATGTAATAAAGTTTCTGTTCATATACATTCTTTTCGATGTATTTGTTTTATTTTTATCTGCCATCGCGATGAACTGAGCTGCTTCAGCACGACTTACAGTACCGTCAGGCTTCCAACCATTTCCTGTACCCATTGAAATCTCTAAAGCTACTAAAATATTAGCTTGTTTCTTACCCCAATGAGGTTCCAAATCATTAAACTGTGTTGGAAGTTCTCCAATAATTTTCTTGTCTAATGAATATGCTTGTACAAGCATAGATGCCATAGATGCACGGTTAATTTGGCTTGATGGATTGAATTTTCCAGTACCATCTCCACTAATTACACCTGCTTTTTCTACCGCAGCAATATATGGTGCTGCCCAATGATCTTGCGAATCTTTAAAAGATGGTTTCGCTTTTGGATCAATTGGTAAACCAAGAACTACCGCTAATATTTTTGCAGCTGATCCTTTATCTACTGCTTCAGATGGAGAAAACGTTTCATCTGGTTTTCCATCAAGTGCTTTTTTCCCTACTAAATAGTCAACCGATTCCTGCGCCCATGTAGGAACATCCGAAAACTTTTTCCCTGCTGCGAAACTACTAACTGGAGACGATAATAAACTTGCGGCTAAAATACCAGCCGCGACTGCACGATACTTCATAAAAAATAATACTCCTCTCGAAAATTAACGTTTTGAAAAACACACAATCTTAATATACAAATTTTAGGAAATATGAATCAAAAAAATTAGTGCACCTCTATCATTTTATAATACTAGAATTCTATAGTAAACCTACTATACAATTTAAGTAGTTTTTATACACAAAAAAGTGGCTGATTCATAGAATCAACCACCCTCTCACTATTCTACTATCATTTCTGATAACACATATGCATAAACAAGTGCTTCTGTATGTACAATCGAGCTTTCATGCGTACGCTCAAATGCGTGAGAAGAATCAATACCAGCTCCAATTAATGCATGTTTCACATCAAATCCAGCGTGAATCGCAGCTGATGCATCTGATCCGTAGTATGGATAAATATCCACTTTATATTCAATAGCGTTCGCTTTCGCCAGTTCAACTAAATGCTTACGTAAAGCATAATGGTATGGACCGCTAGAGTCTTTCGCACAAATGGATACTGTATATTCATCAGATGCTTGTCCGTCACCTAAGGCTCCCATATCAACCGCTAAATATTCTACAGTTTCTTCTGGAATGTTTGAGTTACCACCGTACCCAATCTCTTCATTATTAGAAATTAAGAAATGTGTTGTATACGGTAATGTTACCTTTTCATCTTGCAATCTTTTAATTAATTTTAATAGAATTGCTACACTTACTTTATCGTCTAAATGACGTGATTTTATGTATCCACTCTCTGTAATTTGAACGCGTGGATCAAATGAAACGAAGTCTCCTACTTCAATTCCTAACTCACGTACTTCATCTGCTGAAAAGACACGCTCATCAATACGCACTTCAATATTTTTCTCATCGCGCTTCGCTTCCCCTGCATCTTTGTACACATGGACAGAAGTTTGATGCATTAAAATTGTACCTGTATACTTCTTACCGCTTGACGTTTCAATTTCGCAATATTCCCCTTCTACAGAGTTCCAGCGAAATCCACCAATCATAGATAGACGAAGACGACCGTCAGGCTTAATTTCTTTCACCATCGCACCTAACGTATCAACGTGTGCAGTTAATAAACGATGCTGCTCATCATTCTTTCCTTTAACCGTTAAAATAAGAGCGCCTTTATTATTACGCTTCGTCTCTACATTCCACTCACTTACATAGTTTTCAATAAAATTAATAATTTTCGCCGTATTTCCAGATGGACTTGGAATAGAGACAAGCTCTTTAATTAATTCCATCGTTTCTTTTGCATGATGTGTCATTGTCGTTTCCTCCTCATTTTCTCTACTATTCAGTATACAAAATTTACTATGAAACCTCTACTTATATAGCTTAATTTTCTAAATTGCAATAAAATTCACTTTAACCTAATCTTAATGACAAAAAAGCATCGCGTTATCCACTAACGCGATGCTTTTTCTATAAAACTATTCTTCTGAAACGTCTAATAAATAAATGCCTCTTTCAAACCCACCGCGCTCTACTTCTTTCTGCTTGCGAAGACGTTCTACATCTTCAATCGATGCACCTTCTGCACGCGCTAATGAGATGATAACTTCCAGTGCATCTGCAAGAGAATCTAGCGCATGTTCACGCTCTTTCATAGAAGCAAATTCACGAATTTCTTCCGTTCCAATTTTCGCTAAAGCTTGTATGTATGCTTGTCCTGTTAATTTTTGTGCTGTATATGTTTTTCCAGACATTAAAATTTTCTCCGGAACACGGTCTCTTACTAACTTGTTGTACGTTGACATCATTCATCCTCCTTTATTTAATAACACCCAAGCTCTGCTTTATAGAAACACCACTCTTTTTTCACACAAGCACTTAACATATCAATTCCCGATCCGTGCGCCCTTACTACCGGAAAGAAGTAATGCTCTGGTTCTTGTTCTTCTTTCTTATCGCCGTATAAGGTCCGGTACTCATCAGGAATCGCCTCTTTTTTCACATCCCGTGCTTTCTTCACTTCACCTGAGAAAGCAACAGTTGGATGTCCCTCAAAGAATAATGCAGTCCGTACCGCGAGAGATGGTGTACTATGCAAAGCATAATATGTAAGTAAAATCATAACGATAACACCGATAATTTTCTTCATTTATTACCCCTAAAAAAAGTGCTAACACAATTATACTAAAATGTGTTAGCACTTTCTTCCCTTTATCTCGAATTAACGGGCAGTAAAACTAATAATCCGCGAGGGATTAACAAATCCCCTCGGATTACAGCTTCACTTTATTCCCCTTTAAATGCTGGTAAACGTTTTTCTAGAAAAGCAGCAATACCTTCTTTATGATCCGCTGTTTGTCTCATCGCATATTGACCACGCTTTTCGAGCTGAAGCGTTTGTTCTAAATTAGAACGATTTACTTCACATAAAATTTGTTTCGTTTGAATCATCGCCTTGATTGGTTTGTGTAACCACTTATTAATTTTTTGCTTCACAGCCGTTTGGAAATCCTCACCGATTACTTCATCAATTAAACCGATATCTAACGCTTCTGTCGCTGATAATTTCTTCCCTTCCCAAATGATTTGCTTCGTCATATTTTCACCGACGCGCTTTTGAAGGAAGAAATGGCCACCACCATCTGGAATTAAAGCGATTCCAATAAAGTTCATCGCAATAACTGATGATATATCTGCCATAACATAATCAGCTGTTAATGCAATACTTAATCCAAGTCCAGCAGTTGGTCCATGAATTGCACTAATAACAAGCTTTGGCATCGTATATAACGTCACAACGATTTCAGCAATTGTATTCATAATGCCTTCAAACTTACTTTCATCATTACTTGAAAGCATCGATTTAATATCTCCACCCGCAGAAAAACCACGGCCACTGCCGCATAACACAACAACGTGAACAGAACTTTCCGCCACTTCTTTCAACTTTTGTAATAACTCTTTTAACGTTGGTTCATCTAATGCATTTAAAACCTCTGGGCGATTGACCATAACCGTCGCTACGCGCCCTTCATATTTTACAACAACAGATTCTGTTTTACTTGTTACTTCCATTATATACCCCTCTTTTCCACATAAAGATTATACTTCTATAATTATAGAAAGCATGTTAAAAACCCTTCTTTTTTCTTAATTTTCTGTCTAATATTCTCGTAATTTGTATATATATCCGTATAAAACATACAATTTCGTTAAAAAATATAGAAATTAAAGTCGGTTTATCATTGCTTTTCATCTATTTACCATTGCAATGAAATGGTGTATTCTTAAGTTCGATGCAAAAAACAAACATTGAAATTCATTCACCTTACTATGCCAAAAAAAGGCTTTTATACCCATCTCTCGGGTGTTGAAATAAAGGAATGAAGAAATGGAGGAACATATGGTTACTAAGTTGAAACAAACGGCTAACTACTTCCCACATTTCCTATTGCTATTCATTGTGTTTCAACCAATTTTAGATTTATTAACATCTTTTTCAATCTATGTGTTACACATGAGCGCAACAGTTGGAATCGTAGTCCGTTTCGCCTTTATGCTTCTTGCATTAGGTTATCTACTTCTTCATAGAAAACAACACGGGGCGAAAAAGTACATTCTCTATTTATGCCTACTCGGGATCGTACTAGCAATTGGTCTTGTAAATAATATGATGGTCAAATCTCCAGTTTCATTTGGCGAAGAAGTGAAATTTATTTTAAAGAGCATATATCCAATTGTGCTACTGTTTGGATATATTATCGTCTTTAAAGAGTTAAAAAATAAAGAATATACGTTTCATAAAATCATTACATATTTCTTATATGCAACTTTAATTTTCAGCATCACACTGATTGTTGCAATGCAAACTGGTACAGATTTCCCAAGTTACCCTCACTCAAAAATTGGTTCAAGAGGTTGGTTCTTTGCTGGAAATGATTTAAGTTCTATTTTTGCAATTATGTTCCCAAGCGTAGTGTTATATTCGATTCATAAAACAACTTCTTTCTCGAAAATCTATTACTGGATTCCAACAATACTTGCGATGTATGCAAGTATTATGGTCGGAACGAAAGTAGGATATGGTGCAATTGTTCTAACGCTTGGCGTGGCACTTTTATTCTCATTCATTGAATATATGATTCATCGCAAAAAAGAAGGTAAAGGATTCACATATCTCGTAAATACAGTTGTTGCCGCTGTTGTTTTAGGAGGTTTAATTGCACTTACACCGCATACTCCTATTGCAAAAAATATGGGCATCCACATGCAAATATACGAATACAAAAAATCAGTACAAGAAGAAAAGGATAGAAAAGAAGGAAAAGTAATTAAAGAAGATCCAGACGAAGCAAAAAAACATGCAAAAGGTGAGCTAACAGACTCTGAGGTCAAAAGTTTAATTTACAGTGATCGCGATAAGTTTTTAAAAGTATACAAACAATACTATAAAGAAGCACCGCTATCACAAAAATTATTCGGAATGGGCTATGCTGGTAACTATACGGTTAAAATTAAATTAATCGAAATGGACTTCCACGATCTATTCTTTGCATTCGGAATCGTCGGTTTCCTTATTTACTTAATACCACTTCTATACTTCGGTATTAAATTATTCATTCGCGTCATAACAAACTTTAAGAAAATAATAACCGTGAAGTATATGCTATTAGCTAGCACCGTTGTACTATCACTTGGAATCGGCTTTATGTCCGGCCATGTATTAACAGCGCCGTCCGTTAGTATTTTCTTCGTTGTTATACTCGCTTACTTAATTGTTGATTTAGAAATAGAATAAAAACAGAAGCGGCATCTATTTGGATGTGAACTGCACCCCAATTGTTAGACACACAATCTAACAATTGGAGGTGCAGTTTTTCTATGGCTAAATTTACCTCCTCTCATATTCAAGATACTAATTCTTACCGCTTCTGTAATAAGTGGTTTTATCTGCTTATTACATTTTTGTGCAGACAGAAAAGCTCGTTGTTCCTCTTCATTACTCCATACTTCAAAAACATATACAGCATTCGGCTCATCATTAGAATTACTTACAATATACACTTCACAAGTATCCCTAATGACTGCCTTGATTCCTTCGCCTCTAACAAAATGTCTGCTAATATATCTCGATTACTTTCTTCCACGATAAATTTGCCATACAATCCGAATTTACTCCCTATTCTCCTCCTTAGTTATGTCACTTCTCTTATCTCAAAATTAATAATTCCCATAAATCACTCAAATACCTTTTCTTCCATTTTAAAAAACACTTAATTGCCCACCTTTCTTATGTATTAAATTAGAAACTATTTACATAGAATAATTATTTTAATCGAATTATTAACATGCTAAAATATTAAAGGCACTTTTATTTAAAAGAATATATAATAGAAATGTCGGTTTTTTGCACGAAATGTATTTTTGAAAAAAGTGAGGAGAGTCCTTTGGTATTTAGTAGTTCGATTTTCTTATTTATCTTTTTACCTCTCGTATTATTTTTCTATTTTATAGTGCGTGCCGAGCTTCGTAATTTCGTATTACTTGCATTTAGTTTAATTTTCTATGCATGGGGAGAACCACGTTTCGTTCTTTTAATGCTCTTTTCTATTGTATTAAACTATTGCTTCGGCCTACTCGTGCATCATTATGATAAACGAAAAAATATGAAAGTCACATTTTTGATTATGGCTGTGGTCGGGAATATTTTATTACTTTCTTATTTTAAATATATTTCATTTTTCACAGACATTTTAAACAACGCTTTACATTTATCTATCCAAGTGGAACCTATTCCACTACCAATTGGGATTTCATTTTATACATTCCAAGCGATGTCCTATGTCATCGATATATATCGTAAAGACGGGGATGTTCAAAAGAACCCACTTAACTTAGCACTATATATTTCTATTTTCCCACAGCTTATTGCCGGACCAATCGTTCGTTACAATATCGTTGCTGAACAAATTAAAACGCGTATCCATTCTTTTGAAAAATTTACAGAAGGTCTACAAATTTTCATTCTAGGATTAGCGAAAAAAATATTAATCGCCAACCAAGTCGGGTTTGTCGCAGATAAAATCTTCGCCTTACCGCCGTCTGAGATAAGCGCTGGAACAGCTTGGATCGGGATTATCGCCTATACACTTCAAATCTATTTCGATTTCTCAGGATACTCTGATATGGCAATTGGACTTGGAAAAATGTTCGGATTTGATTTCCCGAAAAACTTCAATTATCCGTACATCTCGAAATCTATTTCAGAATTTTGGAGAAGATGGCACATTACACTAGGCTCTTGGTTCCGCGACTATATATACATTCCGCTTGGAGGAAACCGCGTTTCCAAACTAGCAAATTATCGTAACCTCTTCATCGTATGGGGATTAACTGGTTTATGGCACGGAGCAAGCTGGACATTTATCGCCTGGGGATTATATTACGGCTTTATTATCTCGATTGAAAAAGCTGGATTCGAGAAAATATTAAATAAGCTATGGAAGCCACTGCAACATGCATATGTACTAATCATCGTTATGATTGGTTGGGTCTTCTTCCGAGCTGATAACTTCGCTTACTCGTTCCAATATTTAAAAGCTATGTTTGGCATAGGGGGACAATCTTTCGTCGATGATAATACAATGTTATACGTACATGAATACATTATTATTTTTATCATTGCCTTTATCGCAGCGACACCGATTTTAAAGAGAGTTAAAAACATACTAGAACTTGCACCAAAAACATATACGTTCGGGATGCAAGTTGTACGTCCTATATTATTACTAACATTATTTATGCTCTCGATTATGTATTTAGTTAATTCAACATATAATCCATTTATTTATTTCAGGTTTTAACTTATCTCGCTATTTGCCGGGCAGTGAGATCCCCACCTCAAAATTCAGCGAAAGCAAAGAAGTTAGGTGGGGGTCGGACTTCCCGTAAAAGCCCGATTGGTTAAGGCTAATAATCAGTGGGGATGAACAAAACCCTCCACTGATTAAAGTTTCACTTTATGTAGGAAGGAAACGTTATTATGAAAAAATTGGGGAACATCGTCCTATTTACCGGTTTTCTCACCATTATCTTTTCATTTGGCATATTATCGCTTCTCAAAATTGACCGAGCAGTTTCGCCCGTTGAAAATCGTCCACTCGCTCAAAAACCAGCTCTTACAAAAGAAGCTGTCGTAAATGGTAGCTTCTTTAAAGACTTTGAGACATATACAAACGATCAATTAATCGGAAGAGATGATCTCATAAAAAACTATACACTTGCTCAAATTAAAATGGACAAGTCTCTCATTAACGATATTATTTTAACTGATGATAAATGGCTTCTTAAAAATCCAGCATGGACTACAAAATATAATGAAATCGATCAATCCATGCCAGCTGTAAACGACTTATCCCAGTTTTTAAAAGAACAAAATATCGAGTTTTACTTTGCCTTACCACCGTCCAAAACGAATGCATTATCATTTAAATTACCTTCTCATATTCACACATATGCACAGGAAAATTTAAATTATTTTCTAGATAAACTTCCAGCGGACGTAAAACCAATTAAACTCATGGAACACTTTAAGAAAAACTATACAAATGAAGAAATACAAAGTATGTACTTCAAAACAGACCATCACTGGAATATGGATGGTGCCTTCTTGGGCTATCAATATATAATGAACACAATCGCGCAACAATCTTCTATATATAAAGGAAAAGAAATAAAAAAAGAAGATTACACTCGTACGTGCGCTCCAAATAAACATCTAGTCGGAAGCTTTAACAACCAGCTATACCAACTGATTGATGCGACTGGTGAAAAACTATGCTACTACACACCAAAAGACGGTTTCAACTTTACAAGCGTAACCGCAAAAGATGTGAACGGCACTGTATATCGCACATTGGATGAACTATATGGCGTAGAAAAACAAAATGATACAACATCATACGCCGGTTATTACACAAACGACTATCCAGAAATCGTCATCGAAAATAACAATGCACCAAATGATGTACGAGCTTTAGTCCTAAAAGATTCATTCGCAAACGCAATCGTGCCTCACTTAGCACAAAGCTTCAATCACACATCCATCCTCGACCTTCGTCACTATCACGAAAAGGATATATATCAATACATTAAAGACAACAACATTAACATGGTATTGTTTGTGTATAGTGATTCGAACTTGAGCGGTGAGATGTTTAAGTTTAAACAATAAAAGAAGCCTCTTGTACATGTACAAGAGGCTTCTTTGTATTATAGATTTGGGTGCACGTTCACGTGTACAGCTTGTGAACCGATTTCGCTTGTTACAACGTCTTTATCTCTTAATACTTTGAATACTAATGTACCTTTGTCAGTGTGCTTAGTAGTTAAAGTATTGTAGATGTCTGCATTGAAGTTTGGAAGTGCAGAAGCACGGTCAATTGCTTCAGATGGAGCGAATGTTCCGTCTGGTTTACCTTCGATAGCCTTTTTGCTACTAAATAATTAATGTACTCTTCACTCCAAGAACCAAGTTGAACGTCTGAGAATGTTTTACCTGCTGCTGTCATTGTACCTGCGATTAATTTTTTGCCGACATTTTTTCTTTCATACGCTTCTCTTTCAAATCCTTACTTACATAGCAAAAAAAGAACAGGTAATCCCTGCTCTTTTTTCTACTCAATTATTGAATTAAAAGAGGAATGACCTCTATTCCATTCCTCTTTTTATAGACTCTTTTGCATGTAAGTCATTAATAATATATTTGGACGCTATGGCAATTTGCTCACGCAATTCCTCTACCCTTTGTCCTAACATTTCTTGTACATATTCTGTTTGCTCTAATTGTTTAATCGCCATACTATGTAATGTTTCTGTCGTCCAGTCTCCATCAACATTCCCAATAATCGGCTGATTTACTTGTTGTAAAAACGAATCGATCTTTGGATCATATGAAATTCCAATCATAGGCGTGTTTGCAACTGCCGATAATATAAGAGCATGCAGTCTCATCCCTATTAAAAGGGAGCATTCTGATAAAATAGAGATTTTCTCATGAATATCCATTTTATAAGGGAGCATGTGCGCTTCTTCTCCCATCAAATTAATGATATCCTTTGATGCATTTTGATCAAATGGTCCATGCATCGGTACAAATAAAATATGGTATCCCTCTTGCTTAAGCTTTTTCAGCGTACCTGCTAACTTCTTCATATAATCTTCTTTTGCATCCCAGTACCTTACACTAACCGCAACGACCTTTCCTTGCAGAGAATGTTTTTGAAGCCAATTGGATTTCTTTTCTTCTTGCTGACAAGCTAATACCGGATCTGGAACAAGTTCGATATCTTTCTTAATACCAATTTCTTTTAAATACAAAAAAGAGTCTTCATCACGTACTGATATATATTCAGCCTTTGATACATGCCATTTCACTAATAAACGATTTTGCTTCTTCGTAATAGGTCCGATTCCTTGAGCGTAAATATAATACGGCTTTTTCAAAAAACGGGCAAGCCGCATAATACCCGTATAGTATAAAATACTTTTAATACTCGTCTTATCTTGCAAGAGACTTCCGCCTCCGCTAATTAAACCATTACTTCTCTTTATTTCTCGGTAAATCGCTCTTATATCCCAGCGATTTACTGCTTCTACACCGTACATTTTCCTTGTATAGTCGGGGTCATTTGAAAGTACAACAAGCTCAAGAGTAGGATCCTCTTCATGTAGCGCTTTAATAATTGATTGCAAAATTGCTTCGTCCCCAACATTATAAAAACCATAATATCCTGATAAAACTAACCGCACTCTTAATCTCCTCCAACATTTCACAATCAACTCTTTTTGTAATTAAACAAATTGTTATCCATTCCTTGCCGAGGAAGGATTGATAACTTCAAATTGATTTCTTTCGCAAACATCTAAAAAGTCATACCCATTTATAATATTGTTCATTTTCTATAACAAACGATTTTATTTACGTAAAAATGGAATTTGTTCTTTCGATATCCAGTTTAGTTTAAGTGCACATATGCCATATAATACTGAAGCTACACTTAGCGCTACAGCACTATATATCATTGCTAAAACCCTGGAATCTGTCACATTAATTAATGTAGACACAAAGTATAATGCTATACCTAAAATACTAGATACTCCAATCACAGCCAAAAACTTCCCTATATCCATTGGATAAGAAAGATCTTTTCTAATATAAATATGATTTGCGATACAAATCATTATATAAATAATTAGAGTACTATACGCTGCTCCATTTATACCGAATTGATTTACTAGCGCTATATTTAATATAATTTTTATAAAACTTGCACCGATGACAATCCATGCTGCTCGCATCGAACGATTAATCCCTTGCAAGATTCCTATTGATAATACCATAAGTGATGTGAAATACGAGCTACCAATTAAAATAGCTAACATACCACTTCCTTTTGTATCTGTAAATAATGCAACATTAAGCGGTACTGTGAGCGCCATAAGCCATATCGTTATCGGCATTGTTAAAACGTGCGCAAACTCATTTGTACGTTTTACTGTCAGTTTAGCTAAAGCTATATCTTTTTTTGTTAAAGCCGCTGTTAATAATGGAATTAATGGAAATACTATCGCACTTGCAAATACAACAATTAATTGCGTAAATGCAAAACCACGGCTATATATACCAAACTGTTCCTGAATCGTTGTAGAAGATTCATGTAGCACATGTGGAATTGTTACAGAATCAACTAAATTTAAAACCGGCATAGATAACGCTCCAATTGCAATCGGAATTGAAATACGGAGTATGTTTTTCCCGTTTTTCTTAAAGTCTTGCAATGAATATGTTTTACTCTTATAGCGATACGGGCTTTTCACATATTTTACTCGCAAATATATGAGTGACGTAATAACGCCAAAACAAGAACCAATCATCGCTCCGCCCGTTATGATATCACTACTTTTATTCGAATATACAAATATATAAGCGATTGTTAACATTAAGAATACGCGAATCAACTGTTCAATTACTTGTGATACACCAGTAGGTATCATATCTCCGAACCCTTGGAAATATCCACGGTACACTGCCATATATGGTGCGATTAATAAAGCAAACGAAGTAACAATTAATGCTAGCCTCGTCTCTTGCCCACCAAGCATATTTGCAATGCCACTTGATCCCATGATAATAATTAAAAATCCGAGTACCCCAAATATAACACCGATAATAGACGCGGACGTAAACAATTTAGCTATTCCGTCCCGATCATTCTTTTCATGAAGCTCAGCTATTAACTGAGATATTGCTAGCGGGACTCCCGCTACTGATAAAGTTAAGGCTATCATATATACAGGAAAAACAAGGCGAAAAATCCCAAGTACTTCATCCCCCGCTATATTTTGCAATGGAATTTGAAAAAAACTCCCCACTACTTTCGATAGAAACGTTGTAACGGTTAAAATCGCAGCGCCTTTTACAAACTTTTTATTCATCTTCTATCTCTTTTCTTTCAATATATAATCTACATAAAATATTAAATCAGTATTATTCATTCATCTTGAGAATCATTACCTTATCTCATTTAGTTATCATACCAAATTTCTTATATGTTGAATACTCTCTTTCTTTTTATGTTTTAAATATAATATGTGCCATATATATGTTCTTTTATCCAGTTTTTTCTTCAATTTACTACTTCTACTTGTTCAAGATAAACATGTGCTATATAACGTAGCTATTGTCAGTAAGAGCAGTGTTTGTAACATGCTGAATTCGGTAAAGAAATTGTTAGGAGATTCTCAAAAGAGAAAGCTAAAAAAGTATGAACAACTTGTTCAAGAAATTAACAATTTAGAAAAACAAATGTCTAGTTTGTCTGATGAAGAATTCCAAATATAACAAACACAGTAAAAATAATAAAAACTTTCACACTCTACAAAGCATTCCGTGTGAAAGTCCTTATTATTACATAGATTTAGTTCCTGAAAATTGTAATTTATCTTTTTGTTCATCATTCGCCATCATCACTATCGTTTTTTCAACATGCGGTTGTACATGTTCAAGTGTCACACTCGCTCCTAATTTATCCGATTGCTCAACAAAGTTTAATAATGCCATAGCTCCTGATACATCCATATAGCGTACATCTTTCATACGTAAACTAACTGGTGACTTCACATCTTGTAAAGAAGCAAAAATACGATCTACTGTTAGAAATGAAAGTGGTCCCTGAATTGTATACGTCGCTTCTTTTTCTTTTATAATAGAAGCTTTACGTTCTTTACACTTCACCATGTATATAATGAAAGAAAGAATAATGCCAAACGCAACAGCAACCATTAAATCAAATTTCACTGTCACAAACATCGTTACGAGCATTACAACTACATCGCCTCTTGGTGCTACATGCATCTTCTTCATACTTTCCCAATCAAACATTCCAATACCGGTTAAAATTAAAATACCTGATAATACAGCGAGCGGAATATATTGTACCACTGAACCGAGTCCCATAATGAAAATGAATAAGATGACGCTATGCATACAAGCTGAAAGTGCCGTCTTCCCCCCGCTTCTTATATTGACGATAGATCTAACAGTTGCTCCTGCTCCTGCTAATCCGCCGAACAAACCGCTCGCAATATTACCAATACCTTGTCCGATTAACTCTTTATTACTTTTATGACGTGTCCCCGTCACATTATCCATTACGACAGACGTTAATAATGAGTCAATTGATCCTAGTAAAGCAATACTAAGTGCTGGTAATACAAGTGCTAACATGCCATTTGCGTCTAAATTCGGTACGTGAAGAGATGGCATCGCCTCTGGAATTGCACCAATCTTTTCAATCATCTTATTTAAAGAAAGAGTTCCTACAACTGGTAAGTTTACCGTAATTCCTTGTAGCATAGAAGAAAATAACGGCAACGTTACTGTAACACCTACTAATGCTACTAAACTTGCTGGAATGGCCTTAATCCATTTTCCAGAAACAATCATTACAATGATCGTTAATAACACAAGTAGAAAGCTATTTTGTACGTGCTTCATTTCACCTAAAATAATAATCAGTGCAATTCCGTTCATAAATCCTGAAACAACAGGATATGGAATGTAACGAACGTAAGAGCCGAGCTTACATACACCAAATAAGATTTGAAATAACCCTGCCATCATAAATGCAATAAAACTTGCTTCTAATCCGTGAGTTGCAATAACGCCTGTTGCAATAACTGTAATCGGCCCAGTAGGACCCGTTACTTGCCCCGGTGTACCGCCAAATAACGCCGCAAACAAACCTGCAAAAATCGCACCATACAATCCGACTAGCGCTCCCTCAGACGTTCCCGTTGCGGCAATACCAAATGCAATTGCTAGCGGCAAAGCAACAATCGCAACAGTAAACCCTGCTAAACATTCCTTTGCTATTTTTTGAAACATATAAATAACCACCTTTGTATAAAGTCCACGTTCCATTGTACATCTAAAACAAATCATTCGTTAGCGTATTTATAAAAAACTCTTTACAGTATCGTGAAGTAAACGTCTACATTTACAAATAGCCTTCCCAAGTCAAACTAAAAAACAGCAATATGACGAATCTACCTTTGGAAACAAACTTGACTATGCTATAATAAACAAATTAAATCTTTTACTATACACTTGGAGGCACTATGCTAACTTTTGAAGAAAAATTATCAATTATTGAATCTTTCCCGGAACTAGAAAGAAAGAACGTATCATTAAAACGCGTAAACTTTCACTTTGAAGAAAGTCGTTTAGATAAAAAGAACGTTGTATATCATTTACACCCAAATGGAAACGGATTTGTATATGCAAACTTCATTAAAGGTTATAAAACAGATGATAAAGGCATGATTAACATCCGTGAGTTTTCAGAAGAAGAACTGCGTTCATTAATTGAAAAAGTAATTGAACGTCTATCACAGGAGCAAGAGGAAATTGTAGCACCATTGGAACCTGCAGCCGAAGAGGAATGGCGTAATGAAGACGGTCATATCCTAACTCTTATCTCAGAGGATGACATGTGGAACGTTTACGCTGGCGTAAACTTAGACGGTACATTCAACTCTTATCCAGAAGCTGCGGAATACCTTGATGAAGAAGGTTTCTCACGTAAATAATACGTTCCTTACTACTAATGAGGCCGTCCCAATTTCTTTGGGACGGCCCTCTTTTTATTAATAGGTAGGCTATCATCGTCGTATTTTGTAGTTAAGTCGATATAATGAGAGTTAAGCTTTCGGACAGTCCCATCCCTAAATTTATGGAATCAAAACTTCTTATTCTCACTATCCCCTATAAAAATTTGAATTTGACAACTATAAGACTCTGTATTAAAAAAATCATTAACTAACTCTACTTCAATAAAACTCTCTACTTCTATATCGTTTTCTTTTATATATTTAATCATAGTATTTCGACGTTCCTCTTCATTTTCTTTACTATACGCTAATGTTACATATTTTCCGCCCGGTAATATTTTTATATTTTGCATCTCTTCCATATGTACATGATCTTGTACCTTATTAAAAACATACTTCGGTTCTACATCCCACTTTTCATTGACATTGTATAAAATACCCATTTCCATTGCCATTTTCTCTTCATAATCTTGAATAGTTTTCTCTAAATCAGAATAATAAAGTAACTCCTGTAAACTCCCCACTTCTTTACAAGGCGCTACAATGACATAACGCTGTTCAAAGAACTGAATACACACTTCATCACTTTTTAATATTTCCTGTGAACTCCCTACTTTCTCATTTAACCCATCAATCGTTTCAATTACCTCTTTCATTTTCTTTATATGCTCTTCCGCTTCCGCCCTCTTTAATTGTAAAAATTGCAGCAATTTATCCGTATCACATTCCTTAAAAATCTCTTGAAGTTCTACTATACTCGTGTTCAACTCTCTACAGCTTTTTATAATATCAATGTGAATGAATTGATCTATAGAATAATATCTATATCCTGTTGATTCATCAATATGTTTTGGAATAAGAATTCCCATCTTATGATAGTACCTTAACGCTTTTATCGTAATATCCTTTATTTTTGCAACTTCTCCAATAGAAAATATTTTTTTCATTTGAATCTCTTCCCTCATATTTTTTCTCACACAACCATTGACTCTCCCCTTAGAGGAGACCTTACTATTTATAATAAGTCATTTATATTGATAAAGGGAGTATACAATTATGAACACAGTAAAATATAGAAGTCTTGTTAAGGAAGACTATGAGCCTATAAAGCATTTAATTGGTGAGGCATTTGGATTTAATGAATTCATTACAGATAAAAAATTTTTAAATTCACTATTAAACTTCTACCTACACAGTTGCATTTTAGGAAGTTCCTTTAGTAAGGTAGCTGAAAAAGATAATAAAATTATCGGTGTCATTTTAGGCGATTCCGAAAAAGATAAAAATCGTTTAAAGAGATTCCATAATACTGTTAGCTTTGCCTTTAACACGCTGAAACTATTCATGACTAATAAAGAGAATAGAGGGTTTTTAAAAGCATTTATAAAAGTTCAAAAAACATATAAAGAACTAATTCAAGGAAAAGAAGATCATTTTCAAGGATGCATACAATTATTCATCGTATCCGAAGAATCTCGAGGTCTTGGAGTTGGGAAATCTTTATTAAATCACTTATTCCAATACATGACAAAAGAAGATGTTACATCTTTATATTTATATACAGATAATGAATGCAACTATGGATTTTATGACAAACAAAACTTCCAACGTATACAAGAAAAAGCAGTTAATTTCGGACCAAAAGAAGAAGATTTCAACATATTTTTATACCGCTATGACTTTAACTAATAGCAACATTTACACTTCGAAGCTCTTTGCTACTTAGCAAAGAGCTATATTAAGTATGATCAATCATACTAGCTTAAATCCTCCAGCCAAACTCTTCTACTACTATTGTTTCAGTTCGATTAGTGCGAAGATGTATAACAACTTCAATATAAAAAGGAGCGCACAATATGGAATGGATTCACGAATTATTTCAGCAATATGGGTATTATGTGGTACTTGTCGGATTACTCTTAGAATATATTGCTCTTCCGTTTCCCGGAGAGCCGACATTAGCCTATGCAGGATTTTTATCACATCAAAGTGATTTAAGTTTACCAATTTTAATTATTTTATCTTTTATTGGGACAAGCGTAGGTATGACATTCCAATACTTTTTAGGAAATAAACTCGGCATGCCTTTCATTCAAAAGTACGGGAAATATGTATTTTTAACAGAACGGAAAATTAATTTAACGAAAATGTGGTTTGATAAATACGGATATTTTCTAATCTTTATATCGCTTTTTTCATTCCAGGCGCTCGCCACTTCACTGGATACTTTGCAGGAATTATCAACTTACCGTTTCGCCGCTTTGCGATGACAATTTATTCAGGCGCCCTATTTTGGGTATCCTTCTTCTTAATCGGTGGTTACTGGCTAGGAGAAAACTTAGAAAATATATTCCTAGTACTTGAACAACACATTTGGAAAATTATCTTCGGTATTATTATCATTACGCTAATCACCCGATTTCGCAAAAAAATAAAGCATGAGTTTGTAAAAAATATGAATTAAAACGAAGAGCATGTTATTAAAATCTTTAAGCAATACGTTTTATCCAAATTAGTTGCGTACAAAAATAATAAAAAGCGGAGACCCATAGTCTCCGCTTTTTCACATACATTTTGTTTCCGAACTAACTCTCACCATTAATTTTTTTTACGTCTAAACAATCTCGATCCCAAAATTAATGCAAACATACCTGCAATAATAGAAGTAGATTCAGTTGATGCTCCCCCTGTTTGAGGAAGTAATTTGGATTGCTTATTATTTTCTTTACTAGATGGTACTTCAGATTTATTTTGTACATTTTGTTTGTTTGGTACTTCCGGTTTCTCTTTTACTTCTGGTTTGCTTGGTACTTCCGGTTTCTCTTCTACTTCTGGTTTGTTCGGTACTTCTGAATGCTCTTCCTCTGGTGTTACCAAGATCTCCGGTTTTTCTGTTACCTCTGGTTTCTCAAGAACATTCGGTTCTTCTGTTACCTTTGGCGTTTCCGGTTTTACTGGTTCTTCCATTTCTTCTGTTGTTTCTTCTGTTGTTTCTTCTTCAATCGGTGTTACCTCTACTTGCGGTTTTTCTGTTACCTCTGGTTTCTCAAGAACATTTGGTTCTTCTGTCACCTTTGGTTCTTCCGGTTTCGATGGCTCTTCCATTTCTTCTGTTGTTTCTTCTGTTGTTTCTTCTTCGATCGGTGTTACCTCTACTTG
>NZ_ALBR01000080.1:0-14307 GCF_002081505.1 Bacillus sp. CDB3
TTCAACTTTTTCTTCTTCTGGTTTTACCAAGATTTCCGGTTTCTCTGTTACCTCTGGCTTCTCAAGAACATTCGGCTCTTCTGTCACCTTTGGCGTTTCCGGTTTTACTGGTTCTTCCATTTCTTCTGTTGTTTCTTCTTCAACTTTTTCTTCTTCTGGTTTTACCAAGATCTCCGGTTTCTCTGTTACCTCTGGTTTCTCAAGCACATTCGGCTCTTCTGTTACCTTTGGCGTTTCCGGTTTTACTGGTTCTTCCATTTCTTCTGTTGTTTCTTCTGTTGTTTCTTCTGTTGTTTCTTCTTCAATCGGTGTTACCTCTACTTGCGGTTTTTCTGTTACCTCTGGTTTCTCAAGCACATTTGGTTCTTCTGTCACCTTTGGTTCTTCCGGTTTCGATGGCTCTTCCATTTCTTCTGTTGTTTCTTCTTCAACTTTTTCTTCTTCTGGTTTTACCAAGATCTCCGGTTTCTCTGTTACCTCTGGTTTCTCAAGAACATTTGGCTCTTCTGTTACCTTTGGCGTTTCCGGTTTTACTGGTTCTTCCATTTCTTCTGTTGTTTCTTCTTCAACTTTTTCTTCTTCTGGTTTTACCAAATTTCCGGTTTTTCTGTTACCTCTGGTTTCTCTAGCACATTCGGCTCTTCTGTCACCTTTGGCGTTTCCGGTTTTACTGGCTCTTCCATCTCTTCTGTTGTTTCTTCTTCAATCTTTTCTTCTTCTGGTTTCACCCAAATTTCCGGTTTTTCTGTTACCTCTGGTTTTTCTGGCTTATTCGGCTCTTCTGTCACCTTTGGTTCTTCCGGTTTTACTGGTTCTTCCAGTTCTCCTGTTGTTTCTTCTTCAATCTTTTCTTCTTCTGGTTTCACCCAAATTTCCGGTTTTTCTGTTACCTCTGGTTTTTCTGGCTTATTCGGCTCTTCTGTCACCTTTGGTTCTTCCGGTTTAGTTGGATCTTCCAGTTCTTCTATTGTTTCTTCTTTACCTTGATTTTCTACTTCTGGCGCTTCGTGTATCTTAATATTTGTAATATCATATCCATTAACTTTCGATTGATATCCCGATACTGGTTTTTCTTTCACTTCATACTTATGAGCTTTTCCTTCATTATCAACTGCTGGTAATTTTTCAAACTCATATTTCCAACCATTTGCTGCGGTAACTTCTTTCGTTGTAATAACTTTACCATTTTGCAGTAAATCTACTTTAATTGTTTCTGGGCGATCGTTTACTTTGTCGCCTTCCCACGTTTTCGTTCCTGCAACGGATGTAGTTTTCAACTTATTTGGAACCAGAAGTTTTACTCCATTTACAGCATCTTTCATAATCGTAACGGGGATTTTTACGTTTGGAT
This sequence comes from Bacillus sp. CDB3, assembly GCF_002081505.1. NCBI lineage: Bacteria > Bacillati > Bacillota > Bacilli > Caryophanales > Bacillaceae > Bacillus > Bacillus sp. CDB3. The sequence goes on from NZ_ALBR01000080.1 coordinate 1,352, forward strand.
CAAACTCTACATAGTTCGGTGCTGAAATTTCTTGTACATAATAATTACCTGGAGTAATGTTTGGCACTTCAACTACTCCGTCTTTATTTGTTGTATAAGAATCACCAATTTGCTGACCTGACTCTGTGTACAATTTAAAAGAAACACCAGGGATAACTTTCCCCTCGTTGCCCTCAATATGCTTAACAATTTGGAGCGTTCCTTTTGCAGGTAATTTCCCTTCAACTTCACCATCAAATTCTATATTTTCGACTTTCACACTATTTGATTCAGAAATAGGCTTCTCATATAAAATTTGATAATCAAGTTTATAATCATTTTGTAAAAACTTTAACTTTTCCCCACTCTCAGTAATAGTTGATTTATAGGCAACAGTAAATGAAGTAGCGTGCCCCTTATCTCTATAAATTACAACTTCAAATGAGTTGTCACTAGTAAACTTAATGTATCCATAACCCCGCTCTTGAAATTGTTGAATGGACAATTGTTCTTTATTATTTACATTAATAGTAAAGCTCTCTTTATTCAGTAATTGTCCTTCTTGTAACGTATCTTTCAAAACGATATTGTCATGTAAATATTGTTTCTTCAAATTTATATTTAAAAACCAACGTACTTCATTACTTTTGTCTGGCTGAATATCACCAGATTTATAGAAAAAGTACCCAGGCTCTTGCCCCTCACTTTTTGGGTGAGTAATGCTTACCGTTTGTTTTTCTAAACTTGTTCCTAAATTCGTTTGGACATCTTTCGTTGTTCCAACTTCTACATTAGTACCTTGAACAGTAAAACTAAAATTCCCTCTAATATCTTCAAGCTGCTCTACTGTATCATTAAACGTACAGACCACATTATTTTTATTAATCTGGCAAGTACCAAAAACGCGCCCTTTTTCATCCTTTAATGGGATCGTTCCACTATATCCATTTAATTCTGGAGGAAGTGCTAACGTTAATGTATCCCCAGACTTCATCTTCTTGCCAGGCTTTTCACTAAAGTTTACATGTACGCTAGTCTTGTCCCCATAATTTAATTTTGTCTTTTCAAATTTAAAACTATCAACAAATCCTGTTGTGTTTAATTCTTGAGCATGCCCTACGATAGGTGTAAAAACTTGCCCAATTATAACAGTAAAAATAAAACAAATTACAGATATTCTTTTTAAATATGTACTCATAACGCCTCCAATTTTAATCATCACATTTTTATATTACAAAATCCTTTTCACCCTAAACCACCTTGAAAAAAGGTTACAACTAAAGAATATTTGCAGCATCAAACTATCTTTAATCATGCAAAACAAAGCAGTAAACAACACGATTCATTAACCATATTGTTCTCTTTTTTTGGCAGCCAACAATAAATATTAGTACTAATAAAAATGCATTACAAGACTGTTCATTTGTATATTAATTTGTTACTATATTCATGCTACCAAAATATACTAAATGACCACTTTAGTCATACGGTCATCTGATGACTGATTTTTTTCTCTTTCAAACATTATCCATCACCATTCTCCTTAATAATTTTATTCCACTAGTACCGAAGCACGAACATATTCCGAAATTACACACCCACATTTACTATTTTAATATTTCTCATCACTTCAAAAATAACCTTTTTAACAAGGATCCTATAGTATTAAAATTAAAACAGGAAATAATAAAATATATTTTACTATAATAATAGGAAGTAATTATAAATAGAGGTGCATACAATTTTTTTTAGACTGTTATCTCCTCATTTTTAATAATTTCACAATAATAAGGCTACCTTTCCTTATTAAGAAAGATAGCCTTATTTGTATAGACGACTGCTCTACCCTTTATTTCTTCACGCTTTTTAACGACTCTCTTAGCACAAATTTTTGTAATTTTCCGCTCGCATTACGAGGAAGTTCATCTACAAATAAGTAATGACGCGGACGTTTATAATCTGCTAATTCATCACTTTCTTTACAATACATTTCTAAATCAGCTTCTGAAATATTTTCATCTTTCTTTACAACGACCGCAACGACACGCTCTCCCCATAATTCATCTGGCTCACCAAGTACTGCAACATCTAATACACCAGGGTGACTATGAAGGAAATCTTCAATTTCACGAGGATAAATATTTACACCACCGCTAATTACCATATCATCAACGCGGTCTGCGACGAATAAATAGCCGTCTTTATCGAAGTAGCCTAAATCACCAGAATGATACCACCCTTTATACATCGATTTTGCATTTGCTTCTTCTCGATTATGATATCCAGCCATCATAGTCGGGCCGCGCAAAATAATTTCCCCTACTTCATAAGGAGGCAATACATCGTCTGGCTCTGCTGGTGCATCTTCGTTCGGTTTAACAATTCTAATTTCATGGCTAAAGCACGGTGTTCCTGCTGAACCAGCTTTCGTAATTTGATCCTCTTCTACGAGAAACGCAACAACCGGTCCCATTTCTGTCATTCCGTAAATTTGGACAAGATCAATATAAAGACGCTCTTTACACTCCTTCACTAGTGCTGGAGCCATCGCAGCCCCGCCATATACACCGATTTTCATCGAAGTTAAATCATACTCGGATAGATCTTTTTGCAGTAACATATTCCACATCGTTGGTGCTGCAAAAAACGTCGTAATCTTCTCTTCTTGAATTGTATGTAACACTCGATCCGTATCAAAATGATGTAAAATAACATTCTTTCCGCCAACTTGAATTCGCGGTATGATCCCAGCATTTAACTCGCCGCAATGATATAAAGGCGCTACCACAAGTCCGGCGCTATCCCTGTTATATTTTATGAAATACGTACAAATCATACTATGCTCAGCCATATCACGATGGCGATGTAGTACACCTTTCGGATGACCAGTCGTACCACTCGTATAAAGCATAGAACAATAATCCATCTCATCTACTACAATATCTACTTTTTCAGCTGATGCTTCATTTACTTTTTCATGGTAAGAACTCGCATAGGAAGGTGTATCGTCTTCTACATACCAAAAAGACGTATTTGGAAAATCTCGTTCAATCATAGCAACAGTTGATTCGACTGCTTTTTCAAAGACAACTAATTTCGAGGCTGCATCTTGGAGGATATACGATAATTCTTTTGCTTTTAAGCGGAAATTAATCGGGTTAAAGATCGCCCCAATTTTGGCACAGGCTAAGTAAACGTTTACAAATTCACGACAGTTATATAAGTAAACAGATACAGAGTCTCCTTTTCTTACTCCTTCTTTCAATAGAGCTTGCGCCGTTTTATTTATTTGCTCATCCCACTGTTTATATGTCCAGCGAATATTTTTTTCTGGTTCTACTAACGCCTCTTTATTTGGATACTTGCCAACTGCTAAATCAAAAATTCTCCCTATCGTCATGTACATGCCAACAATTTCCCCCTTTTCTCTTTCATAAATCTATCATTTCGTCTATAAGTAGACATTGTCCTCTAATAATCTGACTAATTTTTCTGATTATTATCGACATAGTTTTACAAACAGTGCGGTATCTTGGTAATTGAAATTATGTCGTCGATATTCAAAATATATCGAGTTACCAACAAAAATGGTGGGCAATAGCCCCTATATTAAAAAGAGGCCATCCCAAAATTGGGATAGCCTTCTTCTTCTTACGCGAATAGCTCTTCTAAAATTTTCAGTTTATCTTCTGTATATTTCACAAAGCCATCGTTATATGATTTTGGATCTTTCGGATTCGCAAAGTGTGTAATTGCTCCTGTTTGTGGGTGAACAAATTTACTTGATGCCCCGCAACCAAGTCCGATAATCGATTGTACTTCTTCCATAATAACAATATTGTAGATACTTTCTTGCGTAGGCATTGCATACCCAACGTTTTCTAAGTTACCTAAAATATTTTTTTGACGATATAAATAGTATGGCACGTAATTGTGGTTCTTCGTCCACTCTTCCGCCTCATGCATCATCGCAGTGATTTCTTCGCGACCTGCTACTTTATATTTACGTTTGTTTTGCGTCATTTCAGAAGCACGTTTAAATGATAACGTATGAACTGTTAACGATTCTGGCATTAACTTTTCAGTTTCGTCTAACGTATGCTTGAAGATATCTAACCCTTCACCAGGAAGACCAATAATTAAGTCCATGTTAATATTGTTCATTCCCATTTCACGTGCTAAATGATACTTCTCAATTGTTTCTTCTACAGTATGATGACGTCCAATTGCTTTTAGTGTTTCTTGATGGTATGACTGCGGATTAATACTAATACGGTCAATGTTCCATTTATTTAACACTTCTAGCTTCGCTGGTGTGATCGTATCTGGACGACCCGCCTCAACTGTTACTTCACGTACATCTTTCACATCAGGGAAAGCTTGGTACATTTCTTCATACAGCATATCCATCTCTTCTGCCGTAATACTCGTCGGTGTACCACCGCCGTAATAAATCGTCGTAACTTTAACACCTTTTTCTTTCAAAAACTTACCGATTTCACGAACTTCATAATGTAAACCGCCTAAGAATGAATCAACAGATCCTTGGCGTCCGTTAATTGCGTAAGCAGGGAACGTACAGTACGCACATTTTGTAGGACAAAACGGAATACCGATATAAATACTTACTTCTTCTTTCAAGCGGTATAAATCTGGAACCACCGCTAATTGGCAATCAACAATACGCTGAAGAAGTTCAATTTTCTCTTCATGAATTAAATAACTTTCACGAAGTTCTTGGTGCGCTTCTTCTTTTGACATACCATTTTGAAGCAGTTTGTGAAGAAGCTTCGTTGGGCGTACCCCAGTTAAAATTCCCCAGCTCTGTTCAAGTCCAGTTAGCTGTTGAAGTACAGAAAGATATACGTAAGAAACAACATGTTTCACTTGCTTCATACGTTCTTTTTCTTCTGTGAAAGCAGATAAATCTTTCGAGAATGTTTCTTCATATACATTTCCAGTCGCAACATCTGTTAAACGAGCCGATGCTGTCACATTACCTTCTATCTGTATATCAACTATAAGATTTGCTTCTTCTTTCTCAAACCCTATCGTGCTCTCTTCAAAAAATAAACCGCCAATATTTTGTAGCGGACGTAAAAAACGATCATCTTGTAACGTTTTAATTGAAATTAACAACATTATCACCTTTTCATTTGCAAACTCTCTTTAGTTTACTTGAAGGGAGTTTGCAGGTCAATACAGAAGGTTTTACCTTATTTCTATATTATATTTATAACATACTGAATATTGATTTTTCGCGAACATTTTCTAGTTGTATAGACATTATAACATACTCTTGCTACAATCTAGAACATATTTTGTTACTAATTTAACTATATAAAGGAGGACTGTTAACACGAGATACAGACTATAGCGTGTTATAACAACTATGAAAAAACAGTTTTACAACATTTTAGCACTTTCTTTGGCATTACAAACATTTGCAACTCCCACTTATTCATTTGCAGAAACTGCAAAGACAAACACAGAAACATCTACTGATGAACAAGCCTTAAAAAGCATCGAAGAACATGCAAAAAAACATCGACATGATGAAGAGAATCACCTTGAAATAAATGGTGAATATCTGCTCCATTTATCAAAAAAACTTCCACTATATGATTCGAACACTTTACAGAACAAAATAAATAGTGAAGTTACTGACCAAGTCGTAAAGGCAACAAAGAAAAAAGATACTGCATACTATGTACAAACTGCGTCTAGTTCTGGCTGGATCAATAATGATGATAATAGTTTAGAAGTACGAGAGATTCATAAACTTTCCAATAAAAAATTAATTATAAAGGAAGAGACTTTTACATATTCACTTCCTTTCGAACCATTTAAAGAAGAAAATAAAATACAACCACAAACAATCACTCCTACTGAACAATCTGGGAATTGGTTTAAAATTCAAGTAAACGAAAAACCAAAATGGATTTACGCGCCTTCAGCTACGTTTGAAGGTACGAAAGCATCCTTATTAGAAAATAAAAGTTCTACAGAAAAGAAAACTTTATATAGAACTCCCGCAAATTTATATACAAGCAATATTTATGGTGTGACATTTAAAGAAATGATTGTCCCAAAAGGTAATGAAAACATTCGACCTGGATACGCAATGGATCCAAAATACATTACAATTCATGAAACTGCTAATACGAGCAAAGGTGCTAACGCTTTAAATCACGCAAAGTACTTAGATAGTCAAGCACGTGGAAACACTGATCGTTCAGCATCTTGGCATTTTACTGTCGATGATAAAGAAATTTATCAACACCTTCCATTAAATGAAGTTGGATGGCATGCTGGAAATAAAACTGGAAATTATGAATCAATCGGAATTGAAATTGCTGTAAATAGCGATGGCGATTATGTTAAAGCAGTAGAAAACGCCCGCAAATTAGCTGCGTATTTAATGAATGAACTAAATATCTCACTAGATCACGTTCAAAAGCACCAATTTTGGAGTGGAAAAAACTGTCCTGCATTTATGATTCAACGTGGACAATGGAATGCTTTCTTACAAGGAACAAATGCTTATTATAATGAAAATCGTAAAGATGTTATCCCTGAAGAAATCCCACATGAAAAAGACGACATTACAGGTGGCTGGTATGAGCAAGATATTCGCCAGTTAGCAGCTAAAAAAATTATGTTCGGCGACGGTAATGGTTCTTATTGGCCAAATCGTCTTGTAACACGTGCAGAATTTGCAAACTTAATGTCCCGCTCTTTAAAGTTACCTGCTGGAAATTCTAAATTTACGGACTTAAACGAAGCACATGCATCTTTAGTAGATGGAATTAATCGTGCCGCTAGCGCAGGTATAATTAATGGTCGCGGGAATAATAAATTTGATCCAAATGCTACAATAACACGTGATGAAGCTGTTATTATGATTGATCGTGCACTAGAATACAAATGGATTTATAGAAAAGAAGTGAAATTACCATTCACTGACCAAGACTTAGCATACAATAAAAAAGCATTACAAAACGTTTATGCATACGGAATTGTAAGAGGTAATGAGCGAAACGAGTTTGTCCCAAAAGGTACAGCAACACGTGGTGAAGCTGCTGCATTTTTAAATAGAATGCTTAAAGTAATCGAAGCATAAAAACAAAAAAGAAACGTAGCGAAAACGCTACGTTTCTTTTTTCCAGGCTGTGGAGAAAGTCTTCTCCACAGCCTGTTTTTGTGTCTGAACCTCTTTTTATGTGTCAACACTGATAAAAAAGAGGAAAAGGAGAGATTTCTTATGATGGGTGCTTTAAAAAATCATCGCGATGAACGTGTATCTGTTTCTGTAGAAGAGTTAGTTCCACAAGATCATTTCCTTCGTGCGATTGAAGCGACAATTCGTTTTGATTTTATTGAGGAGAAGTTACGCCCTTATTACTGTGAAAACAATGGACGTCCGTCAATCCATCCTATCGTTTTATTCAAAATGATGTTTATTGGATATTTTTATGGTATTCGTTCTGAGCGTCAATTGGAAAAGGAGATTAAAACGAATATCGCCTACCGTTGGTTTTTAGGGTTTTCTCTATCAGATACTATTCCAGATCATTCTACAATCAGTTGGAATCGCCGTACCCGTTTTATTCATACAAATATTTTCGAAGAAATTTTTGATGAGATTGTGAGGCAAGCGACGGAGAACCGGATGGTGGGAGGACGTGCACTGATGACAGATTCTACACATATTAAGGCCAATGCTAATAAAAATAAATTTGTACATAAATATAAAAAAGAAAAGGCAAAGTTTTATATAGATGAACTAGAAGCTGCGGTAATCGAAGATCGTGAGGTACACGGAAAAAAGAATTAAAACCTAGAAAGGAAAGTGATACCCCTACTAAAAAAACTCGTATAAGCACTACGGATCCAGATAGTGGATTTTTAATGAGAGATGGAAAACCGAACGGTTTTCATTTCTTAGATCATCGTACAACTGATGCGAAGTACAATATCATTACAGATACCTATATAACGGCTGGAAATATGGCAGATTCCGAGCCGTATTTAGCACGTCTACAAGCTCAAATTAATAAATTCGGATTTAAGGTGGAAGCTGTAGCTCTTGATGCAGGCTATTTTACAGGTTATATCTGTAAGAAATTATCAGAAAGAAATATATTTATGGTGATGGGGTATCGCCGATTTGGAAAGCGAAATAAAGAAGTACCGAAAAGCCAATTTAAATATGTAGAAGAAATGAATGCATTTGCTTGTCCGATGGGATGTATTTTAGAGTATGCGACAACGGATCGCGAAGGATATCGTCAATATAAATCGAATCCAGAAGACTGCGCTGTTTGTCCGCTACGTGAGGTGTGCTTTTCAAAGAAACAGAAACAAAAAGTTATCACTCATCATGTATGGGAGAAATATAAAGATATCGCTAGAAAAAACAAGCTAACAGTTACAGGGAAAAAGTTGTATAAAGTACGCTGTTCAACTATAGAGCGAAGCTTTGCGGACGCCAAAGAACTCCATGGCTATCGATATGCTCGGTTTCGGGGGCTGAAGTCTGTCCAAATGCAGGCTTATCTCACCTCAGCTTGTCAAAATATGAAAAAAATAGCCCTCCATCTGACCAAAAAGGGTCTGGTGGAGGGCTATTTTTCTAAATTCTATTATTTTATGTTGTTTTCATTTGCTAAAATCAAAAAGATTTCAGAGTGTTGGGAACCCTAAAGGGTTTCCCAACACTCTGAAAAAAAGAAACGTAGCGAAAACGCTACGTTTCTTTTTTCATCGTTTTGGTGTATTTTTATGATTTTTCAAAAACGGAAGCGGGAATTGTTTACGAAAATGTTCTTTAATCATATACTCTACACCATTTTCACTATTCGAACGTGTAATCCAGTCAGCTGCTTGCTTTAACTCTACAGGCGCATTCCCCATCGCTACCCCAAGTCCAACGTTTTCAATGATCTCTAAATCTTCCATGCTATCCCCAATTGCAACCATTTCGTTTAGCGAAATATTTAAATGCTCTCCAAGCAATTGTAACCCGCGTAACTTTGATACATTTTGCGGCAAGATTTCTATTCGTTTCGGGTCACACTCAACATACTGTATATCTTGGAATGCTTTTCTTAGCGTAGTTAGCCCTCTTTCTTTTTCACCTTTACTATGGAAAACAACATCAATTTTTGGCGCCGCTACCGGATGATCACGAAGCGCATCACCTAACGAATCTACAAATTGAACTGGATAAAATAACGGATCTGCGCTTGATAATACAGTACGCGCAATTAAGTTGGGTGTATTTCTCTCACGATTTCCGATTGAAAACCGTTCATGAGAAATGCGTACGTTACAATCAAAGTGCTCTAACACTTGCACAATATTAAAAGTCTTCTCTTCGGATAATCTCTTTTGAATGTACGGTTTATCTAGCGTTGCTGAAACGAAAGCACCACCGTGTGTCACTAATATAGAATCTAATTTTAACGCCTTTGCTACTTTATGAGCGGATTGAAAATTACGACTCGTAAATAATGTAACGTATACATCTTTTCTTTTCACAAATTCAATTGTTTCTCGTAACCCTTTTGCGATTTTTCCGTTGTTGTATAGTAGTGTCCCATCTATATTAAGAGCTAGTAAGCGATAAATCATGTCGCACTCCCCCTCTTCGCTGTTGTACTCTATCCATAATTTATGAAATAAATGTAGCAAATAGAACGAGTTAGAATTACTACTCAAAATTTGGTTTACTATATACATATACAACCAGCAAAGGAGATAGTACAATGCAGGCACCACCTTCTTTTTATGAAGGCGATACGTTAGAAGTCGCAAAGAAGTTACTCGGACATAAACTTGTTCATATTGTGGATGGAATAAAACGAAGCGGAATTATTGTAGAAGTAGAAGCATACAAAGGTCCAGATGATAAGGCCGCACATAGTTACGGTGGCAGACGAACAGATCGAACAGAAGTAATGTTCGGTGCACCCGGACATGCTTACGTATATCTTATTTATGGTATGTATCATTGTTTTAACGTAATTACAGCACCAGTCGGCACCCCGCAAGGAATTCTCATTCGTGCTCTTGAGCCTATAGACGGAATCGAAGACATGAAACTAGCGCGCTACAACAAAACCGATATTACGAATAAGCAGTATAAAAACTTAACAAATGGACCTGGAAAACTATGCCGCGCACTCGGAATCACTTTAGAAGAACGCGGGGTATCATTACAAAGTGATACATTACATATTGAATTAGTTCCGGAAGAAGAACATTTATCATCCACACATAACATAATAGCTGGCCCTCGTATTAATATTGATTACGCAGAAGAAGCCATTCACTACCCATGGCGGTTTTATTATGAAAAGCATCCGTTTATTTCAAAGTAAAGAAGCTATCCTATAAGTCAGTGAAACCAACTTATAGGATAGCTCTTTTTTTCATAATTCATCACACGTCGAAAAGCCGAAATCCGGGCTCGGATTTCGGTTTTGTTTCTATAGAAGAAACCGTTGTTCCTCCAACATTGCCAAATACAGTTCATCTCCACAGAGAAAATCTTAAAAGCATTATTTTTTTAATGCATAATAATTATCCAAATTGAATTTCGACATAATGAAAGTTCCTGTTGGCGTTAAAAGTTGTGACATAGATTGTATGACATGCGGTAATTTCGCTGGCTCAATAGGATGTGATAGTAGGATGTACTGGAATTTTTCATCTGTAAATACCTCATGTAACTTGTCATACGCAGCAGAAGTTGTAGGAGCTACCCTATTTGCAAGAGCTGCCGCTTTTTCATTACTTTCTGCTCCGAATAAAGAAACTGCCTGATAACACCCTTTTATTTTTAATAAAGTGGCACCACATCCAGCTCCTATATGAAGAATATTTACTTGATCAGGCGCAAATCGCTCTAAAATCGCTAGTAAATCATAATGAATGTATAAACTTTCACCATAAAACCCCCATTTTCCATACAATTTTATATTATTTGCATGTAAAACTACGGAAAAGTTAACACTGTCTTCTCTCCACGATACACTTCCGTAGTGATGAATAAATGTATCTTTACATAAATACAATTTATATCCTTTTTCAAACATTCTTAGTGACAAATCATCATCTTCATAATTCCCCGGTGTAAATCGTTCATCTAATAATCCAACTTCATCTAACACCGATTTTTTTATAAGCATACAAAATCCGATTAATTTCATACGTTCTTCCCATTTATCTTTATCACTTTGATTATATAAAGTTGCAAACTTCTGCATTCCTTCAATATCTTTATAAAAAGTTTGTATAGCAGTATAGTAAGCGGCATTATTAGTTACGGGCCCTACCGCTCCAGCATCCTTACTTTCATATAAACACCGAATTAAGTTGCTTAGCCAATTTTCAGTTACGACCACATCATTATTCAATAATAAAATATTGTCACCTTTTGCCTCTTTAATTCCCTGATTGCATCCCTTTGGAAAACCCATATTCTCCGCATTTTCCACTAGCATAATATCCGATTGTTTTTGTAACCATTCTACAGTACCATCTGTTGACGCATTGTCCACAACTATTAACTCATACTCTTGTTCCACTGTATAAGTTCTAATACTTTGGATGCATTCTTTTGTATACTGTAATTGATTATGAGTCAATATAATTATACTTGTGAGCATGAATCAAACTCCTCTCAGCAGCCAAAATGATTATCTAGTATTATTAAGTATTATTTTTCCGATAAACTATCAAAATATTTTCTATTATATTCAATGCTTGGATTATTAGGTATGAACTGTGCAGCTTGTTCGTTATGATAAATTGCCTTTTCATATTCTTTTATTCGATCATAACAAATACATAGTTGAATATGCGGCAACCATGTATGACACTCTTCTCGGACAAACGGCGAATCCTTTGGCCTTGGCCCGTCAATTGCTGCATGGTACCAATATATCGCTTTAGAATATTCCCCTTGTTGCAAAAATACACGTCCTAAGTGGCAACAAAGTTCTCCTCTAGGCGTGTCATACGTAAATGATTGCAAACAAGACTGTATAGATTTTTTTAAGTCCCCCAATTCTAAATAACATTCGGCTCTTTTTAAACAAGCTTGAATGTTATCTTCAATCCAACCCTTTTCTTCATCTAAAAACCTAGAATACCCCTTAACAGCCTTATCAAATAATCTGTGATCCTTACATTCATTTGCATAATAGTAAACATCGCGGGGACTAAATTCTTTTCCACTCTCAAGATGTTTTTCATATATTTTTAAATTACGATTAGTATATGCTTTTATTTTTTTATGACTTACCCCTACATCACTATTTATAAGATTTCCATACACCTCTAAATATTCATGAACAAATCCATACCATTGAAAATTTCTACTTCTGTTGACTAATCGATATCTCCTTAAAGAATGTGTTGGATTTCCTTCTATATCAAAAGTTAAATAATATTTCATAGATACTGCATCCGTACTACGATCTAACGTACTTTTTAACTGCAACAATTTCTTTATATCTTCCGTATCTATTATGTCATCAGCGTCTAGCCAAAGAATGTATTCTTTTGTAGCTTTAGAAAACGCAAAATTTCGTGCCGCTGAAAAATCTTCAATCCATTGAAAATCATAAACTTTCGCGTCGTACTTCTTCACAATTTCTTTTGTAGCATCTGTTGAACCTGTATCTACAATAATAATTTCATCCACAACACTTTTGACCGATTCTAAGCATGTTGATATAGTTTGTTCTTCATCTTTTACAATCATGCATAAACTAATAGTAATGGAGTTTTCCATCATATCCCCCCTATCCTTTTGATGTATATGTTTGGAGAGAAATTTATATTTCTTTTGCTTCAAAATTGAGTTTTCATTTTACAAAAGAAACATAATGAGGCGGTGCAGTGAAATTAGATAGGGGAATTTCACTCGAAGATTGCAAATCAATGAAAAAAACCGAAGCCTGAAC
>NZ_ALBR01000081.1:0-52660 GCF_002081505.1 Bacillus sp. CDB3
CCTGCATTCCACGTAGTACATATTACTACTGGGTAAAAAAATGGAATGTCCCTGACAAAGATGCCGAATTAAAAACACTCATTCAAACCATTTATAATGAACATAAAGGACGTTATGGTTACCGACGTATTCGTGATGAGCTTATGAATCGTGGGTATCAGATCAATCATAAAAAGGTACAACGTATCATGAAAGAGTTGGGCTTATCCTGTCTCGTTCGTGTGAAAAAATATCGCTCTTATAAAGGAAATGTTGGCAAGGTTGCTTCTAATATTTTAGATCGTAATTTTCAAGCGGAAAAACCAAATGAAAAATGGGCTACGGATATCACAGAGTTTAAAATACTTGGAGAAAAGTTATATATGTCACCCATGTTGGATTTATTTAATGGAGAAATTATAACGTATACCATCTCTTCCAAACCAACCTATTCACTGGTTTCCAACATGTTAAATCAAGCTTTGGAACGTTTAGCAGAGGCCGATAGGCCCCTTATCCATTCTGATCAAGGTTGGCATTATCAAATGGATAAATACCGTTGTTTCCTTACAAAACATGGCATTAGACAAAGCATGTCACGAAAAGGGAATTGTTACGACAACGCAGTGATTGAGAATTTCTTTGGCATCATGAAATCTGAACTTCTTTACCTACAAGAATTTGAAAGTGTAGAACATTTTATACAAGAGTTGGCTAAGTATGTAGAATATTATAATCACAAACGAATTAAGGCAAAATTAAAAGGTATGAGCCCGGTGCAATACCGAACACATACCACAGGGGCTGCCTAATAAAACAATATGTCTAACTTTTTGGGGTCACTTCACAACAAGACTTCGGTTCTTTATATAGAGAATACATAATTTCGATTCCTTTTTACTCCGCACCTTCCGCGGTCGCAATATCATTCTCTAAGTTTTCTCTTGATAATTCAGCTGCCATAAAATCAGCTGTTTCAGGAAGTGCTAAATGCATATGAGCTTTTTGACAAATTTGGATCGTACAGTTTTCGATAACATAGTCGAAAACATGTCCGCCCCCGCTTCTTTCATCATCAATATAATGTAAGTGGAAACCAGCTACACCAATACCTTGCGCGTAATCTGGTGTCCAAAATCCAGCAAGTGTACCTTCTGTATTTTTAAATGAAAAAATCGGTTGTGATTTCGTCACTTCAACGAGTGGTGTATACGGTTTTTCTTGTCTTGGAACAGTCCTCGTTCTTACTTCACGGAACGTACCATCCATTCGAATCGCATAAAATAAGTTTTTGCTCGGCATTAATTCATGTAATAATGCTTCCACTTCTTCACGATTCATCGGACGCTCTACCGTATAACTCATTTCTTTTTCAAAAAACGTTACAGTCGCAAACGGTGTTGTTTCTTCTGGCTCTACTTTTTCTGCTGAACCGTCTGAACGTAAATGGTAAAACTCATTATCAAATGCGATCATTTCACCATCTAATTGATCAAATGTACCGATGCCGAAATCACCACGTTTTTTCAATTCCTCAAAGCTAATCACACCATCATATATACCATCTAATAGTGCAAGCATTGTAGATGTTTGATATACTTCATTACTCGTTTTCGTTCTTTTTGCATCAATATTAATTAATTGCGCAACACTCATCACAAGTCTGCCTCCATTAGTTTAATTGGTTTGGTAATAGTTTTTCACTTAACTTAATGTTGTCACGGTAATCGATTGGAATATCAATAATGACAGGACCGTCTGCTTCTAATGCCGTTTTCAATACATCTTCTAATTCATCTGGTGTATTGACACGAAGACCTAACGCCCCGAAACTTTCCGCATATTTCACAAGATCAACATCCCCAAATTCTGTAGCTGATGTTCTGCCGTATTTCATCATTTGTTGGAACGCAACCATATCGTACGTACCGTCTCTCCATACGAGATGGACAACAGGCGCATTTAAACGTACCGCTGTTTCTAATTCCATCGAAGAGAATAAGAAACCACCATCACCTGACACGGAAACAACTTTCTTGCCCGGTTCAACTAAAGTAGCGGCAATTGCCCAAGGTAGTGCAACACCTAACGTTTGCATACCGTTACTAAATAATAGTCTACGTGGTTCATAAGAACGGAAACATCTTGCCATCCAAATAGAATGTGAACCGATGTCACATGTAACGGTTGTATCGTCACTAATTAAAGAACGAAGTGTACGAATGACTTGAAGTGGATGCGTAACACCTTCTGAAGCACGGTTTGGAACTTCTGCTTGCTCTGATAATTTCGAGCGTAATCGTTCTAAAACTGCTTCTGATTTCGAACTTAATACAAGTTTCGGTAATTTTTCTGCAATGCTATTTACTGTTAAAGCAATATCACCAATTAATTCACGCTCTGGTTGGTAATCATGGTCGATATCTGCTTGATGATCATCAAGATGAATAATCGTTCTGTCTCCAAGTTTATTCCAGAATTTCGGATCATACTCAATTGGGTCATAACCGATAGAAATAACAAGATCTGCTTCTTCTAGTAAAATATCACCTGGTTGATTACGGAATAATCCAACGCGGCCGAAGAAATGATCTTCTAACTCACGTGAAATCGCGCCAGCTGCTTGATATGTTTCAACGACAGGAAGCTCTGTATCAGCAATTAATTCACGAACCGCTTTCGTTACTGCATTCGTGCTCGCTCTCATACCGAGTAAAATAACTGGTAATTTCGCTGATTTTATTTTTTCTACTACATATGTAATTTCATGTGTGGGAGCGATTCCAAGCTGTGGCTTAGAAAGTGCACCGATAGACTCTACAGTCGTTTCCGCAGTCATAACGTCTTGCGGAAGACTTACTAAAGTAGCTCCTGGATTTGTCGAAGTCGCACTTCGGAATGCATTTGATAGCGCTTCTGGCACATTATCAGGATGCTCTACTTCTACGCTATATTTTGTGATTGGTTCGAATAGTGCAGCATTATCCATAGATTGGTGCGTACGTTTTAATCGATCCGTACGTGGAACCGCACCAGCTAAAGCAACAACGGGATCACTCTCCGCATTCGCAGTAACAAGACCTGTCGCTAAATTCGATGTCCCTGGTCCTGAAGTTACAAGACACACACCCGGTTTCCCTGTTAATCTACCAATAGCAGCTGCCATAAATGCTGCGTTTTGTTCATGACGACAAACAATTAACTCTGGTCCTCTTTCTTGCAGTACATCAAATACAGAGTCAATCTTCGCTCCTGGAATACCGAAAACATGTGTAACACCTTGTTTAATTAAACAATCAACAACAAGATCTGCTCCTCTTGTTTTTGTTTTCACGTCGTTTGCTTTTACACCTGTACTCAAACTAATCATCCCTTTATTTCATAATGTGTGTAATAAAGATTTTTAATTTCACCTAGTTAATTAACGTGGTGAAGTATCATTTATCATTATATTACAAATGCATTATTTTTCCAACGATATGAATTTGACAGTTTTTTGACAAACGAAGGGAAAACCCTTACATTTTTCTTCAATAAAAAAGACACCCCCTATACTAGGAGCGTCTTCCATCATTACGCTTGTTGCGCGTTATATAATTCTTCAAGTGGCTTCATGATAATTTTGTTAACGTCAGTGATAACGATGTTTAAACGTTGCTCAGTTTCCATTAACTTTGTGATTTTAGCATCTTGTTGAATACGAGCTACAACTTCTTGTGCTTTTTGGTTATCTTCTTCAGTGATTTCTTGACCTTGCATCATTTTTTGTTGTAGGCCAAGTTGCATTGTACGGAACTCATCGAATAAGTTCTTTGACTCTGCATCTCCTTGTACTGCTGCGTAGCTTGCTTTTAGTGTTTGGAAATCTTCGTTTTCAGCGATTGTTTTTTGTAATTCATATGCAACATCATGAATGTTTTTTGTCATTTTATTTTCCTCCTTTAGAAGGCTAGCGCTTTTCATGCGCACTACCTTTTAAGTGCATTTACATACGCACCTCTTCTTACCATATCAAACTATGCAAGAGATGTGAAGAAATTTCACTTTTATTTCTATACACCCATCATTATTACTTAAGGAACAAGAGTAACAAGCCTTGAATAAATCCAATGGTTCCTCCTAATAACGCCCCTAAATATGTAATCATTTTTAACTCATTTTTTGTAATGGACAATACAAGATCTTCTAGTCTCTCCGTTGAAAATGTAGACACTTCTTGCTGGACAATTTCCGCAAGGTGTAGATTGTTTAATATGCTCTCTACATTTTCTGTTCCCCACTTCAAGCCTTTCGTTACTGCACTTGGGACGATTTTTTCAATGATTGTTTCTCGGACCGGTTCACATACTTGCTGAACAGACTGATTTAAAAATTTACTCACTGTTTCCTCTACTTTAACTGCTGACAGTATGGATTTCACAATCATTTCTTTCTCTACAAACGTTTCTAATTCTTTTACATCTCTTCCTTTTAACTTTTCCCACTCTTTTTGCAGTACATCAGTTAAAAGCTTTTTCGTGCCATCTTGCCCTAAAAACTTAATGACTTCTGGCTGTACTCGATCCACTAAACTGACATTCCCTAAAAACATTCCGACTAAGTTAAGTAGCGTTCCCCTAGAAGCAAAGAAATCATCAATCATTTTTGAAAGACGACCTTTCCCTTCTTCACTTTCAAAAAAGCGAATTCCCCGGTCTAAAATAAACGCCGATACATTCGGAATCGCATTCTCTACTTTTTCATGTATAGAATGAGGTAAAGCTTGTTCCCATGTATATGTATAGTACTCTGCTAAAAATTCCTGAATTTTTTCTGTAATCACATGTTCAATTTTCCCGGTTGCCTCTTCTTCTACATGTGCCAAGTTCCATTTTTCTAACATATCCCGTAACGACTGTTCATTTGTAATTACTTTATCAACTTCCACTTGTGTCCAGCGAATTAAACTGGCTTGAAACTCTTCATTTGTTAATTTCTTTCCGATTCCTTCTGGTGTTAACAAATGTTCTACAACCATTTTGCCTAATTGAACAGCAAGCTCCTCGCGACGCTTCGGAATTAACCCTGGCGTAAATGGAACTTGAAACTTTCCAATATAAATCGGACGATGAGGACGGAATAACATTTTTATTGCTAAATGATTTGTATATCCTCCAATAATCGCCCCGAGTCCTGTCGTTGTTAACATATTCAACCATATATTCATCATAATCAACCTTTCACTTCTCCAAAACTATAGCATATCGTCATACGGACAAAAGTATAATGGTATAAAAATGTATTTGCAATATATAGCTTCGCCTATTATGCAAACATCTTGTTAATAAAGGAGTGATTTCGTTGGTTCTTGGTCTTTTAACTTCTAAATTTCATCACGAGCAAATGTATTACACCGAAATCGCTAAGCGAGCTCGTCTGTATCATAACGTCGTTGCTCAATTCACACCGTTTAGCATTGATTCAAAGACAGATCTTGTTTCTGGTCTTATTTACGATACAGATACAGGAAATTGGATAGATCAAACCTTTCCCATTCCTTCATACATATATGATCGCTGTCATTTCAAAGAAGATAAAGAATTCCAACAAGCAAAATCGATTATTCATTCATTACGCAAACGTTCCTCGACTACTTTTTTAAATAACACACTTATTAATCCAAGTGATTTACACAATCTTTTTCTTACTAATAAACGTCTTTCTCCTTACATTCCAAAAATAAAAAAGGAACGGTACAAGGAATTTTTAAATTACTACTAGAAACAAGAGATATTGTTATACGCCCTCTCAATATACACTCTAATGAAAATTTATATCGCGTCACTTACAAACATAAAACATTTCATATCGATACAATAAATGAACAGCATCATACTTCTACTCAATTCAAACGGACAGATGAATTTATATCATGGTGCAAATTTCACATACACGCATCCCGTTATATGATCCATCCAATGTTACAACCTCCAAATCAACTATCATATCCAATTCATATTCGAACCATTATGCAAAAAAATAAAGAACAGAATTGGGAAGTACTCGGTCAATTTATACAAAGGGATACCTTCCCTACACAATTTTTACTTTCAGTAACAGAACGTTCTATGTTACATCCATTTTCTAAAATTAAATATTTACTTTCCTCAACTGGCGTTCAATTATTGAAAGATGCTTTACATGACGTTGTAACTGAAGTTTTTAAAACACTTGATCAGTCCTATTCTTCATTATTTGAATTAGAGCTTTCTACCATTATGGATCAAAAAGGTGCCATTTGGCTTATGTACGTCAATACAATGCCGTCATACGAAATTTATACCAAGTACAACGACCAGTTAGCTGAACAAATTTTTCATGGTCCATTAAAGTTTAGCCGATTTACACCATAACGAAAGGAGGCGAATCCCCGTTGAAAGAGCACATATATACATTAAGCATTTCAGATGAGTATCCAAATAGTATCACTTTACCTTACGTTTTTTCTATTACACCACCAATTACATCACTTTCCTTTGGTGTACGTTATATCACATGTGAAAATATTAAAATTCATTATTCATTTACTCGAGAAATCATTATCGGAAAACAAATTGCAGAAAAACTTTTACTTCCAGACTCCACAACAATCCATGCCCTCACACAAAATGAAACAATCATTTTCGGCCCATTAATCGGGATTTTCACAACTGGTTTTAACGATGAATCACCTACACCTTTAGGAAATCGTTCAACTTCTCTCGGCGAGTTACTAACACCGCCATTCACATTACGACCATTTGTATTTGTCTTTGGCGTTCAACATATAAATTGGGAGGAAGAAACCATTGAAGGGTACTTCTTTCAAGAAGGAAAATGGGTAAGAAACAAAGTCCCTTTACCAAATGTCATTTACGACCGATTGCCGAATCGCCAAGCAGAAAATTACAAACCGATCGTAAGAGCAAAGAAACGATTACAAGGTGACTATGCAATCCCATGGTTTAATCCAGGGTTTTTCAACAAATGGGAAGTTCATCAACTTCTAATAAAAGAAGATTCGATTAAACCATTCTTACCAAAAACAGAGGCATTTCAACATTTTGAACAAGTAGAACGACTCCTTGGTACGTATAAATATATTTATATGAAACCGATACATGGTAGCTTCGGAAGAAATATTCATCAAATACTCTATTCCCAAACGGAGAATTGCTACTATTGTCGTTATCGTGAAAATGACCAAAATAAACTAAGAAAGTATCAATCATTAGAAGCACTTCTTAACCATGTGTTAAAAGGACATGATTTAAAAAAATTTATCGTACAACAAGGTATCTCACTGCTCCGCTTCGAAGGGCAACCCGTCGATTTTCGCATTCATACAAATAAAAACCATTTTGGTAATTGGGTAGTCAGTGCAATCGTCGCAAAAATCGCCGGCAAAGGTAGCTTAACAACTCATGTAAATAGCGGCGGTGATACGAAATTACTTCAGGAACTATTTCCTGATTCAACAAAGCAAGTTCAAATTGAAAATAAACTAAAACAAACAGCCTTACAGATCAGTTATGCACTTGATCAACAAGTAACCGGGAACATTGGAGAGATTGGTTTCGATATCGGTTTAGATACGATGGAAAAACCATGGCTATTTGAAGCCAATTCTAAACCGGGGCGAACTGTATTCCAAGATGAAAAGTTAAAAGAACAAAGCGAGCTTACGCGCCAATTATTTTATGAATATGCCATCTATTTAACTGAACATTCTTTGCGCGATTCGAAAGAAAAAATATCTCAAATACAATCAAATCCTGCACCTAACACTGAAAATATCCCGTCCCCTATGATTAACTCACAAATAAAAAAACAAAAACTTCCACCTCACTCATAAGGTGGAAGTTTTCTATTTATCCCGCTATTTGTGGGCAGTAAAACTCCCACCTCAAAATTCGGCTGGAGCAAAGAAATTAGGCGGGAGTCAGGGTGCCCGTAAACGCCCGATTGGTACGGGCTAATAATCAGTGGGGGTGAACAAAACCCCCACTGATTAAAGTTCCACTTTATATAAACTTCACTACAACTTCCGTTTCCACATTACATACTCCGCAATAAAAAATATGATTACAATATTCATTTGAATTATTATGTGTTAAACCATCTACCGCACTTAATAATTCCTGATCCATATATGCACTGTAATCATCTATGTAATCTACAGCTTTCCCATAATCTTGGAGTATTCCTTGGCAATTTTGACAAGAATATGTTTGTGATTCTAATGCATTGCAAAGCGGGCAAATTCCCATAGTGATTCCTCCATATGTTATCCTTTTTAGATTCTAGCCGTGCATAGGAGCGGTCAGTCAGTACCTTTTCCTGCCCCATCCCGGATTAAAACAGAACTATGAAGTTAATACCAATTTAATTTTTATTTTACTAAGCTGTAAGCACAGCTGATTATATATAGAATTTAAACGTAGATGATTTCGCTCTTAGTTTAGCCTTCTTTCTTAAAAATACAACGATTACTCTTATTTCATAATTTACAAAATAGCGAAGATTTTTTTACAAAATTTACAAATTATTATTTTGTATATCTTTCTAGGTAACATCCATACTATGAGTACAAACTTAATTACCGATGGATTAGCGCCAAACGGGGCGATAATCTGGTTCAAATCCAGCTAGTCCAACCAAAAAAATTTTTATAACTCTAAGGAGGATATATTCCTATGGCAAACCAAAGTTCTTACAATCAATTAGTAGTACCAGGAGCAACAGCTGCAATCGATCAAATGAAGTACGAAATCGCTCAAGAATTTGGTGTACAATTAGGAGCAGATTCTACGGCTCGCGCTAACGGTTCTGTTGGTGGAGAAATTACAAAACGTTTAGTTGCAATGGCTGAGCAAAGCCTTGGCGGATTCCAAAAATAAATATATATGGCAAAAAAGGTCTCAAGGCATATGCCTTGAGACCTTCCTTAATTTATTGCAACATTTGTAAAAACTTCTTCGTTCGTTCTTCTTTTGGATTTGTAAATACATCTTCCGGTGTACCTTGTTCGACAACGACACCGCCATCCATGAAAATAACACGGTTCGCAATTTGATGAGCAAAGCGCATTTCATGCGTTACAATGACCATCGTCATTCCTTCTTTAGCAAGTTCTTTCATAACCTTTAAAACTTCTTGAACTAGCTCAGGATCAAGTGCTGACGTTGGTTCATCAAATAGTAAAACTTCCGGTTCCATCGCAAGCGCACGAGCGATTCCAACGCGCTGTTGTTGTCCGCCTGATAATTGGAATGGATATAAGTCTACCTTATCCGCAAGACCAACTTTTTCAAGGAAATAGTTTGCTTTTTTCTTCGCTTCTTCTTTCTCCATCTTTTTCACTGTAACGAGCCCTTCCATTACATTTTGAAGTGCTGTTAAATGGGGAAATAGATTATGGTGCTGGAATACCATACCTGTTTGCGTGCGAAGATTTACAATATCTTTCTTCGATACTTTTTGAGAGAAATTAAGCTCTTCATTGCCGATACGAATGTTACCAGCATTCGGCGTTTCTAACACGTTGAGGCAACGCAAGAACGTCGTTTTACCAGATCCAGATGGCCCGATAATAACAACCACTTCGCCCTTCTCAACTGATAAATCTATATGCTTTAGTACGGTATTATCTCCGAAACTTTTTTGTAAATGTTGAATTGAAATCATAAAAACAAAAACTCCTTTTATGAAAGGGTTATTTTAGAGTATAACGTTCTGAACGTTTTTCTAATATTTGTTGCACGATAGATAATAAGAAGCAAATTACCCAATAAATTAGACCTGCTTCGAAATAAACAATTAAAAACTCATAGTTCATTGCCGCAATTTCCTGCGCTTTTCGGAACATTTCTGTTACTAAAATTAATGACGCTAATGACGTATCCTTCACTAAACTAATAAATGTATTCGAAAGCGGCGGAATAGATACACGCGTTGCTTGCGGTAAAATAACACGTTTTAATGCTTGCGGATATGTCATCCCAATTGTGTAAGCTGCTTCCCACTGTCCTTTCGGAATAGAAAGAATAGAAGCACGAATAATTTCAGATGCATATGCACCAACATTTAATGAAAAACCAATAATTGCTGCTGTATATGGCTCAACCTCAATATTAAGAGTTGGAAGACCATAGAAAATAATAAATAACTGTACAAGAAGTGGCGTTCCGCGAATGATAGATACATAGATACGAGCAATCCATTGTAAAATACGACTACCTGAAATACGCGCGAGCGCTGTTAGCGTCGCAAGTATAATACCGATAATAAATGTAATAAGCGTTAACGGAATTGTCGTAAATACAGCTTCCTTCAGCATAGGCATGAAGGAAGACTGCATAATATCTATCCAAGTAGACAGTCGATCTGAGACCACTACACTACTTAGAAACATTTTCACCGAACCATTTTTTCGTTATTTTATCGTACGTACCATCTTTTTTCATATCTTCTAACGCTTTATTTACTTCTTGTACAAGTTTGTCGCTACCTTTACGGAATAAGAACCCACTTTGTGAAGCTTCTTTTTCTGTATCTACAATTTTAATTTTTGCATCTTTTTTCGTTTCTAAATAATTTAATACTGATAACTTATCATTAATTGTGAAATCAACGCGTCCTGAAGCTAATAATTCTGCCGCTTGGCTAAATCCTTCTACACCTTCGATTTCTGCACCGTTTTTCTTAGCAATATCTGCATAGTTACTCGTTAAAGATTGTGCTCCTTTTAACCCTTTTACATCAGCAAATGTAGCAGGCTTATCTTTATCTTTTGCGATAACTAATGCCGCTGAAGATGAAATGTATGGTTTAGAGAAATCGTATTTCTTTTGACGATCTTCACGAATACCAACTTCGTTTGCAACCATATCGAAACGTTTTGCATCTAGGCCAGCAAGTAAGCTATCCCATTGTGTTTCTTTAAATACAGGCTTTACACCTAAACGTTTTGCAACTTCTTCTGATAGCTCAACATCAAATCCAGTTAATTTATTGCTTGAATCGTGGAATGTGAACGGTGGGTATGTACCTTCTGTTCCAATTACAAGTTCACCACTTTGTTTTATCTTTTGTAATGCATCTTGACTAGCTGTATCTTTTTTCTCTTCTTTGCCGCAGCCCGCTACAATCCCAATCGCTAATGTAGTTACTGCAAGCACTGAAAATAATTTTTTCATGATAGTAGTCCTCCAAGTATTCTGATAGGAATTTAAAAACTATATTGATTGTATGCAATTTCGAACAATTTTTCAATGAAAATGTTCTTATTTAGTTTATCCTTTTTCTTCATAATCAAACAAAGTGGAAAAATAATGCTACATACAAAAAATAAGTAACATTTTTTAATATAGCATTTATATAGAAAAAGGTAAAACAATACTTACTTATTTATAAATTTTCCTGCCGGTGAAATATATTAATTTCTGAGCGAACAATCTAATCAAAAAAGAACTTGCGAAAATCGCAAGTTCTCCTCTCTACATATTAAGCGCTCTGGTTTCCTTCCATTTGCGTTTTGTACATATCGTAATAACGCCCGCGCTTTTTCATTAATTCATCATGAGATCCTTTTTCCAAAATCGTTCCTCTATCAAGTACAATAATTTGATCTGCACTTTTAATTGTTGAAAGGCGATGAGCAATAATAAACGTCGTTCGTCCTTTCTTCACAACTTCTAGCGCTTGTTGAATCATCGCTTCAGTCTCCGTATCAATACTAGAAGTCGCTTCATCTAAAATTAAAATCGCCGGATCAAAAGCAAGCGCCCTAGCAAACGATATAAGCTGTCGTTCTCCCGTTGAAAGTGTACTTCCTTTCTCCGTAATTTCTTCATCTATATTGTTTGCAAACCTTTCAGCACCAACGTCACGTAACGCCTTTACAATGCGATCTTTTGAAATTTTTTCATTCTCTAAGCTAACATTGGATGCCACTGTCCCGCTAAATAGAAACGGATCTTGCAGTACAATTCCCATGTGTTCACGAGTTGCTTGTTTCGGCATCTCTGTTACATCGTGACCATCAATTGTAAGCTTTCCTTTTTGAAATTCATAAAACTGAAAGAGCACATTCATAATGGAACTTTTTCCTGACCCAGTATGACCAACAAGTGCCACTGTCTCTCCTTGCTTCGCTTCGAAAGAAATATTTTTTAACACTTCATCTTTTCCATTGTAAGAAAACGAAACATTATCGAATTTCACATTTCCGTTTAAGCGAGGCATACGCTCTTCTTCTACTGCCTCTCCCTTTTCCTCTAGCAATTCAAAGACACGTTCTGATGCAACGCGCGCTTGCTCTAAGTTTGCAAGTTGGTTCACCATATTCGTAATTGGCGAGAATAATCTCGTTAAATAATCGACGAAAGCATATAGTATCCCTAGAGAAAGGATGCCAGAAGCACTTAATGAAGCACCACCGAAATACCAAATTACACCTGTAAAAGCGATATTTCTTAATACAGACACTAAGTTATGCGAAGTTGCTGCATTTAAATTCAAAATTTTATTTTGATATTTAAAATAATCGCCATTGAGTTCTTCAAATTCCTTCTTCGTTTCACGTTCTTGGCGAAATGCTTGAATAATTGGCATACCTTGAATCGATTCATTCACCGTTCCGTTAATATCCGATAAACGAGAACGCATTTTATGATTGTATACAGACGCATACTTTCTATACATAATCGCCCAAACAATTAAAATTGGAATGATGAGTAAGCATAGCGCCGCCAGTTTTACATCCAGTAAAAATAGCGCAGCGAAAATCCCGATGATATAGATGATGCTAGAGACGAATGTTGCAAGTACTGTCACATATAAATCACGAATCGCTTCTGTGTCATTCGTTACACGCGATACAATTTTCCCTGCTGGTAAATGATCGAAATAACGAATTGGTAACGTTTGTATATGAGAAAAGACATCCTCCCTCATAATTTGAATAATTTTGTTTGCTGCCTTCTGTAAGAAAAACTGCTTTCCGTATGCAAATAATGATACAACTACTAATAAAGCGAAATATCCACCGCCGAGTAGTAATAATCGATTTATTTCTGGTTTATAAAACGCAAATACTTCCTCTTTCGTTAAGGCTTTCGCTTTATAAACCTGCACTGCCTTACCACTTTGGACTGTAAGCACATCACCCTTAACAGAACGAGTTCCTTCAAGCGTTATTTTATTCGGTACAAAATAGTACTGAAAACCAACTTGAATAACCCGAACCTCTTTCCCTTTTTTCTCACCTTCCTCAAAGCGATCACTTCGCTTATACAAGGCGCCATTATATGAAACAGCATCCTTACTCTTTTCTGTTTCATACCAAGGTCTCTCTATTCCAACGATATGCTCATCAATCATCGTTTTTGCGACGAAAGGACCCGCGAGTTCTGCGATAACGAAAACAAATAGCATCGCCATTGCTGCAAAAATCGGCCCTTTTACTTTCATCGCGTATTGAAACAATCGTTTTGAAACACTCATATTTTCACCCCACTATCCGCACTTTCATTTTCACCTTGTTGTCTTTCGAACTGCTCTGCATACCAGCCCCCATTTCGAATGAGCGCTTCATGCGAACCTTCTTCAATAACCTCACCGTTATCCATAACGAGAATCCAATCAGCATGCTGCACTGCTGACAAACGATGCGTTGTTATAATCGTCGTCTTCCCGCTTCTTTCTGTTCTTATATTTTCAATAATCGCTGCTTCCGTACGAGCATCAACAGCTGATA
Organism: Bacillus sp. CDB3; assembly: GCF_002081505.1. Taxonomy (NCBI): domain Bacteria; kingdom Bacillati; phylum Bacillota; class Bacilli; order Caryophanales; family Bacillaceae; genus Bacillus; species Bacillus sp. CDB3. The sequence continues at coordinate 13,757 of NZ_ALBR01000081.1, forward strand.
AAGAATCGTCCAAAATTAAAATTTCCGGATTTTGAATAACAGCCCTTGCAATTGAAATCCTTTGCTTTTGTCCACCTGATAAAGAAACACCTTTCTCTCCAACGAGCGTTTCTAAACCTTCCGGTAAAAACTCTAAATCCTTTTTAAACGCAGCTATTTCAATTGCTTTTTCAAGTTCTTCTTCAGTCGCTTCTCTGTTTCCGAATAAAATATTTTCCTTCGCTGTTTTTGAAAATAAAATGTGTTCCTGCGGTACATACCCAATCCAGCCAAGTACGTTATCATTCGGAATTTTATCTAGCTTTACATCAGAAACTGCAATATCCCCGTCTCCAAGTGGATATTGACGAAGAAGCTGACGTACGAGCGTCGTTTTCCCGCTCCCTGTTTTCCCAACAACTCCAAGTGTCTCTCCTTGTTTTAATGAGAACGAAACATTTTTCAAATTCGTTTCATTTGATGAAGGATATGAAAAAGTAACGTTATCAAATTGAATGTAATCTGGCTCTTGTACAACCTTTGGATTTTTCGGATTCTTTACATCCGGTTCATAAGCTAACGTTTCATTTACACGATCGAGCGAAGCATTTCCTCTTTGCATAACATTAATCAATTCACCAATTGCAAACATCGGCCAAATCATCATTCCTAAATAGACGTTAAAAGAAACGAGCTCCCCAAGTGTCACTTTTGATTGGAATACGAGATATGCACCGTACACTAAACCAATTAAATAACTAAGACCGACAAGCATTTTCACAGTCGGTTGGAATAATGCATCGATTCTTGCTACTCTCATATTTTTCTCGTATACGTCATCTCCTAAATGATGAAACCTTTCTTGATCAGCACCCTCCTGTACATACGCACGAATAACGCGTACACCGGCGATTGATTCCAACACCTTATCGTTCATATCTCCGAACGCATCTTGCGCAACTGTAAATCGTTCATGCAATTTCTTTCCGTACCTATTCATTGCAAACGCCATAATCGGAAGCGGTATAAGCGCAGCAAATGTTAACTGCCAACTAATTGAAAAGCCCATCATACAAACGATTGTAAGCATATATAGACTAGAATCAACGAGCGTTAATATACCAAAACCAGCTGTCATGGAGATTGCTTTTAAATCATTTGTCGCTCTCGCCATTAAATCGCCAGTACGATTTTTTTGATAAAACGTTGGTGTCATCTCGAGTAAATGCCCCATAAATTTTGAACGCATCGTTTTCTCAAGTACGAACGCACCGCCAAATAGTTGGTGCTGCCAAATGAAAGTAAGCACGTACCCACCAATCGTTACCCCAAGTAAAATAAAAATATATTGCATAATCGCATCGTTCGTTAAGGCTCCTGTTTTAATGTTATCAATTGTAATTCCTAATACTTTCGGAGGAATTACCTCTATCACGTTTACAATTAAAAGTACCCCAATTGCGATACTATACCTTTTCCAATGCTCCCTAAAAAACCATTTTAACTTTAGTAATACTGAAAACAATATAATCTCTCCTTTCTCGTTCTCGTTTAATTCACATTTCTTTATCCGCTATCCAAACCCATCACATTTACATTTCGTAAGCCATACAATTTCATCACATTTTTCCACCTTCCAAATTCTGATTTTTTATAGTAACAAGGAAAATAAAGTGAAACTTTAATCAGTGGGGGTTTTGTTCATTCCCCACTGATTATTAGCCTTCACCAATCGGGCGTTTACGGGCAGCCCGACTCCCGTCCCAACTTCTTTGCTCCAGCTGAATTTTGAGGCGGGAGTCTTACTGCCCGTTAATGCGGGATAAACAAAAAAAAGCATACCGCCGCTTGACGATATGCAAAAGAATGCATAAAAGCGTACGTTACGATATACGCAACGTACGCTTCTCATAAGACAAAAAAGTCCTATATATCCGCACGGGTTGCGTAATGATATAAATGTTTTCCGCCGTTCAATACAGCTAAGCCCATTACATTTACGATTACAATCATTACGCACACCCCCTTCATTTATTTTCCATTTATAATCTTACAACTTTATTGAGTATTCTGTCAATTGTTTTTTTCGCTTTAGAATAAAATAATCTTTTATCACAAAAAATGAAAGTGATGCATTCTACTTATAATTCAGTTTGAAATAAGGGAATCTTCTGTAAGAAAGGGCATACAAAATAAAAAAAGAATAAGAAATCGTTTTCACAAACATTTCATTTGAAAAATGTTATCAAACCCCCTACAATCACCTTATACTCACTCTTACAAGTTGCTATTTTAGGAGGACTAATCATGACAACTAGCAATACGTACAAATTTTATTTAAACGGAGAATGGAGAGAAAGCTCTTCAGGAGAAACAATCGAAATTCCATCTCCATACTTACACGAAGTAATTGGACAAGTACAAGCAATTACTCGCGGAGAAGTAGATGAAGCAATTGCATCTGCAAAAGAAGCTCAAAAATCATGGGCAGAAGCTTCTCTACAAGATCGCGCAAAATACTTATATAAATGGGCTGATGAGCTCGTAAATATGCAAGATGAAATTGCCGATATCATTATGAAAGAAGTCGGTAAAGGATATAAAGATGCGAAGAAAGAAGTTGTTCGTACAGCTGATTTCATTCGTTACACAATTGAAGAAGCTTTACATATGCACGGAGAAAGCATGATGGGCGATAGCTTCCCTGGCGGAACGAAATCTAAACTTGCGATTATCCAACGCGCACCACTTGGTGTTGTATTAGCAATCGCACCATTTAACTACCCAGTAAACTTATCTGCTGCAAAACTTGCACCAGCATTAATTATGGGTAACGCGGTTATTTTCAAACCAGCAACTCAAGGTGCAATTAGCGGTATTAAAATGGTTGAAGCACTTCATAAAGCTGGCCTTCCAAAAGGTCTTGTAAACGTAGCAACCGGACGCGGTTCTGTAATTGGTGACTACTTAGTAGAGCATGCTGGCATCAATATGGTATCGTTCACAGGTGGTACAAACACAGGTAAACATTTAGCGAAAAAAGCTGCAATGATTCCACTTGTATTAGAACTTGGTGGTAAAGACCCTGGTATCGTTCGTGAAGATGCTGACTTACAAGATGCTGCAAACCATATCGTAAGCGGTGCATTCTCTTACTCTGGTCAACGTTGTACAGCTATTAAACGTGTACTGGTACACGAAAACGTAGCGGACGAACTTGTTAGCTTATTAAAAGCGCAAGTAGCTGAGCTATCAGTTGGATCTCCAGAACAAGACAGCACAATCGTTCCATTAATCGACGACAAGTCTGCTGACTTCGTTCAAGGCTTAGTTGATGACGCTGTTGAAAAAGGTGCAACAATTGTTATCGGTAACAAACGTGAGCGTAACTTAATTTACCCAACATTAATCGACCACGTAACAGAAGAAATGAAAGTTGCTTGGGAAGAGCCATTCGGCCCAATCCTTCCAATCATCCGTGTTTCTTCAGATGAGCAAGCAATTGAAATTGCTAACAAATCAGAGTTCGGCTTACAAGCAAGTGTCTTCACAAAAGACATTAACAAAGCATTTGCAATTGCTAACAAAATCGAAACTGGTTCTGTTCAAATTAATGGACGCACAGAGCGCGGCCCTGACCACTTCCCATTCATCGGTGTAAAAGGTTCAGGTATGGGCACACAAGGTATTCGTAAGAGCCTTGAGTCTATGACACGTGAAAAAGTAACTGTATTAAACTTAGTTTAATCTTATATGTAGAAGCTGATCTAATTTTGGATCAGCTTCTTTTTATACAATTTAGTTCACGAGTTGTTTTTCCATAGGTAAATTCACACATTCTACAGAAATTTGATACCCTAGCCAACGCTCAGCAATATGTTCAAACGATAAAACAGAGCCTGTTGTAAAAAATCGATGCTTCGGATTAAGATTGTCAGACAAAATTCCTTTGTGCTGTAAAATGGTACTTAACTCTATCGCTGTTTCTTCTGCAGAGCTAATAATTGTCACAGCCTCTCCTAACTCCTTTTTTATATAGGACTCTAAAAGTGGATAATGCGTACACCCAAGAATTAACGTATCTATATCTTCTTTCGTTAATGGCAGTAAAGCTTGTTTCACTTGCTGCGTTACATATGCTGTATCTTCTAAGTGATTTTCTACAACTGTAGCTAAAGTCGGACACGCATGACTATGCACTTCCAAATATGTATCAAGCTCGTGTAATGCTTTTTCGTACATGTTAGATTTTATCGTACCTACAGTTCCAATTACCCCTATTTTCCCTTTCTTTGTCACTTTAATTGCAGCTCTTGCTCCCGGATGTATAACGCCAATAACTGGAATGGAAAGTGCTTCTTGCAAATCAGTCAATGCAGCAGCTGCACCAGTATTACATGCTACCACTAGAGCTTTTAATGGAAACTGTTTGAGGAACTCAACCATTTCAAATATGAAAGATTGTACCTCCTCTACACTTCTTGGCCCATACGGACAACGCTCATTATCACCAATATAGTAAATGCTCTCTTTAGGCAATTGACGCATAATCTCACTAGCAACTGTTAATCCCCCGACCCCTGAATCTAGTACACCTATTACGGATTTTTTATTACATACAGACATATACTTCATCCCCTTCTCAATCTTCTAGCGCTAATAACATGTATTATATTACGAAAATTCAAATATTGTATAACAATCCCTCTCACTTTTAATCACAAACTCTTCTCTATAATCTGATTATTACCATATCCATTGACGTATAAAAATACATTTGTTACTCTTAAATACGTTAATTTAATATTTAAATCCTCATTCGTATCTCGGTGAGGTAGAGGTTGCAGTCATTAAGAGTATCATTTCAGGAGATGTAGTGGCATTGATGAAGGAATGAGAAAGGAATGATTGCCGAAGTAAGTCGTGTCCACCATGCACGCTTGCTGGGTCTGCATTTAATAAGTGCAGAACTGTCACAAACGTTTCGTTTGTGGAGAGCTATCGAGAGGTATGTCGTGGGTTTCTTATAAGATAGAAAGCATGTAGCGGCAAATTACGTGCTTTTTTTGTTTTGTTTGGACCTTCTCTTCCTTATCAGGAAGACATACATATCTCCTCGCTTGACTTGGTTATACTAACTTTGGAGGTATTTTCTATGCAACAAAAAAAATGGGGCTTTTGGGTACTAACAGCTTTCGTTGTCGGTAACATGGTTGGCGCTGGTATTTTCATGGTGCCAAGTACGTTAGCACAAACTGCTAGCCCTCTCGGTGTTACTTTAGCTTGGTTAACAACAGGGTTTGGTGTTTTAATGCTAGCTCTTGTTTTCGGTAATTTAGCAATTCGTCGTCCTGATTTAACGACAGGACCACAAAGTCATGCATATGCTTTATTCTCAACACCAAAAAGAAAGAAAATGGCTGGTTTCAGCATGGTATGGGGATATTGGGTTGCAAACTGGGCAAGTAACGTTGCCATCATTACATCTTTCGCGGGATATTTATCACTCTTCTTCCCGATTATGAAAGATACGCGACTATTATTTTCAATCGGCTCGTTCGATATAGAAGTTGGAAAGCTCATTACATTTACTATTTGTTCCGTCTTACTTTGGGGAACTCATTTAATATTAACAAACGGTGTAAGCGGAGCTGGGAAACTAAACTTCTTAGCAACAACAACGAAAGTAACTGGATTCCTTCTATTCATTGTCGTTACGTTATTTGCGTTCGAAGCTTCAAAGTTTGGACAATGGTACACACCGATGATCGATAAAGAAGGCGTATCACACGGTCTCCTTTCACAAGTGAATTTAGCGGCTCTTACAACGCTTTGGGCATTTATTGGGATTGAATCCGCCGTTCTTTTATCAAACCGAGCTACTTCTCCCAAAACGGTAAAACGTGCGACTGTTGCCGGTTTATTAATAACAGTTGCAATTTATTTAGGAATTACAATTTTAACAATGGGTGTACTTCACGTTGATAAATTACAAGCTTCTGAACGTCCATTAGCAGATGCATTAAACGCTGCAATGGGTCACGGCGGTGGGAAACTTATGGCATTACTTGCTCTTACTTCCCTATTCGGTTCTATCTTAGGCTGGATTTTATTAAGCTCGGAAGTACCATACCAAGCAGCAAAAGAAGGTTTCTTCCCTTCCTTCTTTACGAAAACAAATAAAAAAGGAAGCCCAATTTATTCATTACGACTAACAAACATTATGTCGCAAGTGTTCTTATTCTCAACACTATCAGGAACAATTGCGGAAGCTTATACATTCGTTATTACCGTATCAACACTGGCCTACCTCATTCCATATCTCGTTTCACCAATCTTCCAGTTAAAACTAGTTGCAACTGGTGAAACATATAAAAATGAAATGCGGGCAAGAATTACAGATGGTATAGTCGCAGTGATCGCACTTTGCTATGCACTATGGGTTATTAAAACCGGCGCATCCGATATAAAAACGTTCCTTCTCGGAATTGGTTTATTCGTAATCGGATTTGCTTTCTATCCATTAATGAATCGTGATCAGAAAAAAAATAACGAAAAGAAAAACGAGCAAGTTGCATAACGCAATTTGCTCGTTTTTTCTTTTGTAAAACATATATAATAGAACAAAGAGGTGAAAAACATGTCAATTGAATCGCTATGGAGCAGTCGATTCCAACAACATATGCAAAATATCATTACATACTTTGCACGTATGATTAACGGTTTACTATATAGCTTTATCTTTATTTCATGCGTTGGCGCATACTACTATGCTCAGTTTCTAAAAACATCTCCTTCTAAAGGAATATCTTTACTACTCATCACCATTGTACTGACATTCATTATAACGAGATGCCCAATCCGTACATTTATTCAAAAACCTGATGCTGTCTATTTGCTTGCATTAGAAGAGAAACTAACATCTTATTTTAAAAAATCTCTTCTATATAATTACATCATTCAGCTTTTCCCATTATTATTTACGTTCCTGATTCTCGTTCCACTTGCACTGCAATCATTACAAGTAACGGTACCTTTCTTATGTACAATCTTTATCGTTTTAATGATTACGAAAACTTGGAACATGTACATACATTGGATGTGGCGTGATAGTCATGAAAAAAATATATGGTTCATTATTCGTATTACCTGTAACGCCCTAATCATTTACATGCTGTTTTACTCAGCAAATGTTCTCATATTGGCCGGATTACTCTTACTACTTGCTTTCCTGCTTCTATATACGAAAAAACAGCCTACAAAACGAATACCGTGGGAATACGTAATCGACCAAGAAGAAAAAATGGACATACGCTTCTATCAATTCGCTAGCATCTTCACCGATGTTCCGCAAATTAAAAAACAAGTAAACAAAAGAAAATGGCTTACAAATTGGATCGAACCTTTATTACATAAAAAACGAGCAACTTTCTTCTATTTACATACACTAGCATTTTTACGTGGTAATGATTATTTCGGTATATATATTCGCTTGGGGTTAATCGGCGCTTTCATTCTATATTTCATTCCGAATATATACGTAAAAGGTGCTATCGCTTATATCATCCTATATATGATTTCTATGCAGCTTCGTTCTCTGTGGAAATATTTTTCGGGAAATATTATTGTAGCATTATATCCGATTAACACCGATGAAAGAATGAATCAATTTCTCAACTTAATTTTTATATTAATAAGCATTCAATTAGTTGTATTTTCAGTTGTTATACTTATTGCTACAGGACAATTACTACATGCTTTGATTATTATGGTAATCGGAGTACTTTGGATTAAATTTATTATCGTAACAAAAACGAAGAAGAGAATTTCTTCATTTTAACGAAAAAGAGGCTGCACATCACAGCCTCTTTTTTCGTCCCAAAATTTCTAATCACTTTTCATAGGCAGTTCTCATATAGTGAAAATGACTATATAATTCCTATCCATAAGTTAAATAATGATTTTACACATATAAATAAAACAGACGGGAGCCTAACTATGAACAACAATCCACCTTCTCCGCCCCAAGATAACTCCGAAAACAATAGCCGTGATATTACACTGCAAACATTACGTGTCATCGGACTCATCGTCCTTATTAGTGGTTATATCCTCGTCGCTCTCTCAGAAGTAGGTGAGCTGAAAACCTTATTAACAAACCCTAACACCAATCCTAATTTAGCTGAAGTTGATCCATTTTAAAAATTATATAAAAAGCGAGTCCCAGTATAACTAGCTCGCTTTTTATATAGTTTCATCCAATTTGAGAAACATTTCCTTCATTCTGATACTTCTCTTTCCCAATCGCCTTCATAAATAATAAAATACTGCTCATACCAACGATGAAATATAGAGCACTCATGCCCCAAGATGCAATAAATGAACCTAACATAACTCCTAATGCACCGTTCATTTTCGCCAATTGAAAGACCATTCCATTGATTGCCATATATGAACCTCTTGCCTCATTTGGTACCATGTCCGCCATTATAGATTGACGAACCGGCACATACATCATCTCTCCTACAGTTTGGAAAAGCCCTGCAATTAATAAGATCCATAAGCTATTGCTCACTCCGAGTATTGTAAATCCAATTGTATAAATGAATAAGCCTACATATAAAATTTTCAAATCGTTGAAGCTTTTCAGCATTTTAATAAGAATTGCTGAACATAACACAACCAAAATTGTATTCTCTGCCGATATCCAGCTGAGCATTCGAATACCAGTTAAATCAAATGTAAAACCATTTCCGAATAAAAAGTGCACCGTTTCAAATTCTTTCTGCAAGCGTACTCCTAAGTAATTATTAATTTGAAACTCTAAAGATAATGTACATATACTTGCTGCACAAAAAATTAAAAACGCCCGGTCTTTCATAACAACTTTATAACTATCCGCCATATCTCTTAACACATTTTTCTTCTCTTCTGTTTTCCGAGCCACATACACTTCTTCCATATATACAGCCATCACATATAAAGTAATGATCGCAACAACCGTTAATACGATAAACAATTGTAATCTATAGTTTTCAAAAAGTAGCCCACCAAATATCGCTCCAATTGCAATGGATAAGTTAATAGCCCAGTAGTTAATGCTGTACATGACCTTTCGATTTCCAGGTGTACTCACATCTATTAACATCGCCTCGGTTGCTGGATTCATAAGCCCAGATCCTAAGCTGTTCACTAGCATAAATACAAATGTTAGCCACGGTGAATCTACATAATCTGAGTTCGCAATTCCCATACAAGCAATAGAAACAACTTGTATACTTTGACCGATAATCATTACTTTTTTACGCCCAAGTCGATCGCCAATATACCCGCCATATAAACCGATTACTAATGCAGCTATTACATTAATTAATAGTAAAGCACCCGCAATCGCGCTACCCAACTTTATTGAAAAATAAATCGCCATAAATGGAAAAATCATCGTGGACACAGTACGTGTTAAAAACGAAGTTATAATTCTAATTTTTATATTTCGATGCATACTCCAAAAACCCATTGTTTCCCCCTCCTTATGCTTATTCATTTTACTTTGAAAAAGAGGAAGAAAAAGGTTAGAATATTCTAAAGAGTTTCCCCTTTTATCATAGAAGGAAGTGTATACATATGAAAATTATGGATTATTATATTAGACTAAGGTTGCATGCACAAGACCAACAACATATACGAAATAGCTTACAAGAATTAGCAGATGTTTTATATTGCAGTACAAAAAACGTGAAGATTTTATTAAAGAAAATGAGTGTGGAACAATTCATTAAGTGGACACCAGGGCGTGGTCGCGGAAATAAAACAGAAATTATATTTGCACATACTTTAGCAGAAGCGATTGAATCCTATACAAATGAACTGTTAACTCAAGAGAAATTAAAAGATGTCTTTCTTCTTTTAAAAGAGCCCCTTCCTCTTGCAATTCAAAAAAAGATAGAAAATAAACTACATCATCATTTTGGATACGAACCTTCAAATGATATGTATGACATATTGAAGATCCCTATATCAAGAAAGATATTACCATTAGATCCCGCTTTTACGGCTGTAACAACAGAGGGTCATCTTATTAGCCAAATTTTTGATACATTAGTCATTTATAACGATATTACAGAAAAGATGGAACCGCACATTGCTCATACGTGGGAATTAAGTCCGGATCAACTTACGTGGACGTTTTATTTACGAAAAGATATACATTTTCATAATGAAACTCTTTTAACTTCTAAAGATGTTCAATTTTCATTTAAAAGATTGCAGCAAGCTCAATCTCCTTACGCATGGTTAACACAGGAAATTGTCCAAATTGAAACACCGTCACCACTGCAAGTACGGTTCCATTTAGCAAAACCGAATTTGTTTTTCTTACATTATGTAAGTTCAATACAACTCGCAATTTTGCCCTATGATACGGTAATCCAAAATCATCACTATATAGGTACTGGGCCTTTTAAACTTAATCATTATTCTGAAGATAATATCGTACTAGAAGCTTTCACGCATTATTTTAAAGAACGTGCATTACTAGATCGTATTGAGTTTTGGCGTATTCCAGATCATGTGAAAATACATTCTGATTATGAATTACCAAATGAGAATGAAAATGAAAGACATGACATACAAATAGAAGAAATAGGCTGTATTTATGCTAGCTTCAACTTTACAAAACCTGGTCCCCACCACGACATTTACTTTCGTAAAGCTTGGAGAGAAATATATGATGTTGAAACGATACTTCGTAATATAGAGGGGCGACGAACAATTGCTGCATCAAGCTTTTCCCCTGAAAGAAGCCGCAAAGTTCAGGGAAGATCCTACTCTTTAGAAAAAGCAAAAGAGTATTTGAAAAAGAGCACCTATAATGGAGAGACGATACATATTTACTTCTTCGCATTTAAAGATAGTGCAAATGACGCAGACTTCCTAAAAGAACGTTGCGAACAATTAGGAGTGCACGTAGAACTTCACCCATTTCTCGTTTCAGATTATATGGATCGTTCTATTGATAAACATGCCGATATTATTTTAATGGGAGAAGTATTTGCTACCGATCATGAAATTGCATTTTTAAATGTATTTAAAAATAAAAGTTGCTTCGTAAATCGATTCATGGACCCACACTACGAAAAACAAATTAATTGTTTACTAGATACATTTTTACTAGAAGAAAATAAAGAAAAACGTTATGAGCTCATGTATGAGATCGAAGAGTTTTTACAAGCAGAACACATCATTTTATTTAACTATCACGTTTTAAAAAGAAAAACATATCCTTCTTCTTTAAAAAACGTAACAATTGATTCATTCGGTTGGGCAAATTTTGCGAAGTTATGGATACAGCCATCCCTGCGTTAAAATGCAAAGTTTTTTATAAAAGGAGAAGAACCATGAAAAGCAACCTAGAAAAAAGGCTTTCCTATCTATATACAGGTGAATTATTTTCAGTCATTACTTTTATTTTTACAAGTTACTTAATTAATTATGCTTATCCTACATTATATTTATATTCCCTATATTCTTTTTGGGTCTCATTTCTTCTTTTAGAGTTTCTCTTATTACAAGGAACTTTTTACTGGTACGTAAAGTGGAAAAGACTAAAAAAAGAAAAAACATCTGTTACACCTATTTGGATTATTCAATATTTAAAAAGACTAAAAAAAATAAATATCGGATTGATTATCACAGGACTTATTATGTTTATTATCGATTTTTTAATTTGGTATCCCCACTTACCTTTAGGCGGGCTATCATTCGCTCTATTTGTTTATGTTTTTGCATTATTTGAGTATATTAACTATTACCATGTTCAGCTTTCATATGATAACATCTCTGATATTAAATATTTGATCAAATCAAAAAAACTAAAACAGTCCTGTATGAGTAAAGATTTTCAACGTATTTCATAAAGTGAAACTATAATCAGCCCTCACCAATCGGGCTTTTACGGGCAACCCGACTCCCACCTCCCTCCTTGCATTCGCCGAATTTTGAGGTGGGAGTCTTACTGCCCGCAAATAGCGGGATAAAACAAAAACCCCTTACCGTCGTAAGGGGTTTTATTACTTCGCAAAACTTTCAGCTAGCTGTTTCTCTCTCCACATAAATGTAATGCCGAGACCAACTATTAAAACAACTCCTGAGAAAGCATATGGATAATGAATATTTATATCAAATAATATTCCACCCATCGCTGGTCCTGCAATATTTCCTAAACTCGTATACGTTGAGTTCATACCAGCAACGAATCCTTGCTCTTTTCCAGCTGCTTTTGATAAAAACGTCGTTAAAGCTGGACGAAGTAAATCAAATGCTAAGAAAATAAAGCAAGTAACGAGAAGTACAATCCAATAATTAAAGACTACAGTTGAAACGAATGCTAAAACTGCACCTACAATTAAACATATTTGAATTAATACTTTCTCACCGAACATGTCAACCAATTTGCCAAACATAAATACTTGCACAACTACCCCAAAAATTGAGCTAATTGTAATAATTGCAGCAATATCTTTCGGCGCGAAACCAAACTTATGATCAGAAAACAGACTAAACACAGTTTCATATGCCGATAATCCAAATGCGAGTACAAATACGATAATAAATGCGATTGCATACATTGGATTTAATGATTTCTTTAAATCTCCAATAAAACTGGATTCTTTCGTATTAGCAGAAATCTCTGCAAGTTCTTCTTTCGTTAACGGCTCTTTCAAAATAAATATAGAAATCACGCATGCGACAAAAGCAATCACTGCTGCCACAAAGAAAGGTACACGTATACCGTATTCTGCAATAAACCCGCCGATTCCAGGCCCTATAATAAATCCAGTGCTGATTGCCGCAGATAAGTACCCCATTGCCTTTGGACGTTCCTGAATAGATGTAATATCCGCAACATATGCCGTAACACCCGGCATAATAAACGCAGCACTAATTCCGCCTAGCATCCTCGCTACATAAAGCATCCACACATCTTTTCCTAATCCAAAAAGAAGCTCCGAAACACCAAAAATAAATAATCCAATGATTATCATTTTCTTCCTACCGTAAAGGTCGACCCAACGACCTGTAATTGGTGAAGTAATAAGCTGAGCCATCGCAAACACTGCAACGAGATAGCCCATCGTCTTTCCTGTTAAATTCATATCATTCATAAAGGACGGCATAACCGGAATAATTAACCCAATCCCTAAAAAAGCGATAAATATATTACTCAAAAGAATGATCAATACCATCTTTTGTTCTTTTATCAGTTTCTTCAATTTTTAACACCTCTTCCCATAAGTTCCTCTCAAAAAATAATACCTAAGAAGCTTTTTCTTTATCCTACTATTTGTGGGCTAATAATGAGTGACGATGCCCCCACTCATTAGAATTTCACTCTATCCTTCCACACATACATAAATACAGGGTGAATGACTATCATTCAGTTTTTCGCAGAAATGAACCTACCTTTTCAGACAGGTTCATCTTACTATTTCTTTATATGTAATGCATGTGTTAAAAAATCTAGTACTTCTGCCTTTTGTAGCTCAACTTGCTCATCATCTTTGTGATCGTATAAATACACTTGTTCCGCTGCTGATTCAACAAGAGCAATAAATAACTTGGCCGTTCGCTCTGCGTGAACCGAATCACGAATTTCACCAGCTTCTTTTGCCTCGCTTAAAAATCCGCTTAGCCACATATAAAGAGGCTCATACACAGCTTCCCATTCTTTTATATGTTCAGTTGATGCAAGGCCCGCATACATTAATGCTTGTATTTCACGATATTCAGCTATAAAGTTAAATACCGCATCTATTACTTGCTCAACTTTACTTGAAAAAGGTGCCTCGTTCTGTACTTTTTCTTTCACTGCAAGTATCATCTTCTCAACCATCACTTCTGCTATTGCAGGCATAACAGATAACTTAGAAGGAAAATATAAATAGAAAGTTCCTTGTGCAATGCCAGCCAATTTCACGATATCAGAAATCTTCGTTTTTTCAACGCCCTTTTCCTGAAACACTTCAATAGCTGCATAGACAATTTTTTCTTTTTTATTCATCATCTAAACCCTTTCACACGCGTATTGAATGACTGTCACTCATTTTATAAAATAACTAGCTGTACTGTCAATCATAGTGCACTTTTCATAATAAAAATCTCCCAACAAATCGTTAGGAGATTCAACTTTAATATCAATTTCTTATGAAAGAGCCTTTAATCCCGTAACTCCACATACGATAAGAGCTACACTAATCAAACGTGCCTTACTTTTCGATTCACCAAACAGAAACATATTTAATAAAACTGCGCCTGCTGTTCCAATACCAATCCAAACCGCATAAGCCACACTTACTTGTAAGAACAAGAAAGACGTATATAAGAATGCGAAGGAAGTTGCAAATCCACCTATATAAATCGCTCCATTTGTCAACGTCTTATCTTTACTATACATTTTAAGGCCTATCACACCGACTATTTCACTAATTGCAGCACAAAATACGAAAAACCAACCCATTTTTAAGCAGCTCCTTTCATAGTTTCTTCCACAGTTTCTTCTTTATTATCAGCTAATTTTAAACCGATAACGCCCGCTACGACCATCACGATAAAGAATAGTTTTCCTACACTGAAACTGCCGCCGAAAAGGAATACATCCATTAGGAAAGTACCTACAGTACCAGCCCCAGCAAACACCGCATATACTGTCCCTGTCGCAAGATGTTCACACGCTTTAGAAAGGAAGTGAAAATCAACAGCGATAACTCCTACAATAATGACCCAATGCCACCAAGTATGAGCTGTATTAAAACCGAACACCCAAAATATTTCAAAGATACATGTTAATATGACATATAACCAAGCTTTATTTTTCATATCTCTCACCTTCTATTATCTACTGACTGACCGTCAGTCATTTTTAATTAAAAAATATAATCTCACGCTAACTACTATTTAAAAAACCAATATCATCCTCATTTATCCTTATATTTGTTCCGTTATTAAGCTAACTACATATAAAAGTTGCTTATCTACACCCTTTCATATAAAAATGACTGAATGTCATTCATAAATATTCTACATGACCAATTGATAAAGTGTCAACACCCGGATTCTATTAACCAAATAATATTTTAAATTTCTTAAATCCATATGTATATTTCTCAATAATCTGTTAATAATGGTAGTAACATAATATTTTCTCCATTCCCCCTTGGAGATCCCTTTGAATCGAGCAGTTGCTTTTAGCTAACTGCTCTTTTTTAATTTATCGGCACATTATAATAAAATACTCATAGATAAACTCCAAAACAAAGACCTGTACTCCCTTTTCAACATGCAACAAAGAACGAAATATTTTGTACGCTATTTACTTTCCAACGAGTCTTTGTATGCAATAATTTTATTTTCAAGCATCTTCTCTGTAATTACTAAGTTTTCTCTTTGAGTTTGAATAGATTTTTTATGATCTTCTAAAAGTTGTAAACGAGCTTCCGTTGTGTGCTCTCCTTCTGTATATAATCTAGCGTATTCCCTTATTTTCGCTATTGGCATTTGCGTTTGTTTTAACTTCATTACAAACTGCAACCACTTTATATGTGATTCTTCATACATTCGATTCCCATTTGTATCGCGATTTGCAATTAATATGTTCTCTTTTTCATAATAACGTAATGTATGTGTGCTCACTCCTAATAATTTAGCTACCTCACTAATTGTGTACATACTCATACTCCCTCCACTTGCCATTTACCATCATATATTTGACTGCTTTATAAAAAACATTTGACTTAGAGTATACTCTAACAAATAAAATCTAACCATACTAAATTAATTTGAACTTAGGGGGATTTTATATGAAATATACTGTTATTACTGGTGCCAGTTCCGGAATTGGCTATGAAGCAGCTTTAGCCTTTGCATCTCGCGGAAAAAATTTAATACTTGTAGCTCGAAGACAAAAAGAATTAGACGGATTAAAATTAAAAATTAACGAAATGCATCCAGAGTTGGATGTTGTCATTCGAAAAACTGATTTATCCGTCACTGAAGAAGTTTATAAACTGTATGAAAGTCTACAAAGTTTTCAAATTGAAACGTGGATTAACAACGCAGGTTTTGGAAATTTTGCCTCAATTGCTGAACAAAATTTAAACAAGATAGAAACGATGTTACATGTAAATATAGAAGCACTAACAATACTATCTTCCCTTTTCGTTCGAGATTATTCAATGATTGAGGGAACACAGCTTATTAACGTTTCATCAGGCGGTGGATATACGATTGTGGCTGATGCTGTTACGTATTGCGCTACAAAATTCTATGTAAGTGCATTTACAGAAGGATTATCTCACGAACTGAAAGAACAAGGTGCAAAATTAAAAGCAAAAGTTTTAGCTCCTGCTGCAACTGAAACAGAGTTCGCGAAACGCTCATTTGATATTGATGAATTCCAATACGATAATGTTGTACCAAAATTCCACACTGCAAAACAAATGGCAGAATTTATGCTCGACCTTTATGATAGCGATAAAGTTGTAGGACTTGTCGATGGTTCTACTTATAACTATGAGCTTAAAAATCCCATTTTTAATTTTGCAGTGAGACAAACGAATTCAAATTCTTAACAACATCTCTTTCCTTACTAAAATATAGATACCCACTATTTCTTAAATAATAGTGGGCCTTTTTCTCTCTAAAAATTTCACCCAACATACCGTATCATCGCCACCTCATCACAATAATCAACTTTTGGACAATGTCTACAATCAATCCACACTTTTTCTGGTAATGCTTCTCTATTCACAAAATCAAACCCGCACTTTTGAAAAAATTCCGTTTCATATGTTAAAGAGATTACCCTGTTCACTTTTATCTTTGCCGCCTCATTCATTACATGATTCACTAACTTACGCCCTATCCCTTTTCCTGCATATGTATGCGAAACTACTAACGATCGTACTTCTGCAAGATCCTCTCCTAACACATGTAAACCAGCAACTCCAACGACTTCCTCTCCTTCTTTCATAACATATAAACATTGTAAATATTGATAGAGAGACAAAAGAGAACGCGGCAAAACAACTCCTTCTTTTGCATACATTTCAATGAGATTATAAATTTCTTTCACATCACTTGTAACCGCATTAAAGATTTTCATATTATATCCCCTTGCCCCCAGTGTTAATATTTATAATACCAAATGAATTTTAATTCATAATTTTATATAATAATACATTTCTCTTTTCTCTCCGTCAATCACTTTTCTGAATTTTACCCAAACAAAAAACCAAGCAATCTAATCAATGCTCGGTTCCTCATTTCGTATCGGCAATACCGTCGAATATTTAATTTCACGAAGTGCTAAACTCGTCTGTATACGTGTAATACCAAGCTTATTCAGCTTTCTAATAAACTGCTCCAGTTCTTTACGATCACGATTTGCAACCTTCAATAAATAATCATACTCTCCTGTTAAACAGTGACATTCTAATACTTCAGGCATAGATTCTAATTCTCTTTCTAGCACTTCAAGCTTTTCAGACTGATGAATATTTGTGCTCATAAAAATGAAGCATAACAGATCAAATCCAAGCTTTTCTTGATTTAAGATCGCCACTTGCTTATCAATGAAACCTTCCCCATCTAACCTTTTTATTCTTGCATGCATAGCAGCCGGTGATAGATTAACGCGGCGTGCAAGTTCCGCATTGCTTACTTGCGACTCCTTTTGTAATATATCTAAAATTTGTATATCCAAATCATCTAGCACCTTAATAACAGATGACTCCATCAAAATCCCCCCTTTTTTCTTACCGACGATTATTCGAAGAAACACCTCATAACTTATATAAAACTAAATGTTTTTCTGTAAATAAGATTTCTAACGAAACATTTTATCGAATTTTTACCATTATACAAAAGAATATATTAGATAATAAAGAAAAATGCTAAAATTATTTACAGTTCATTCTTATTTCAACAAAGGGGATTTTAACATGCCTTATTTTTACGTCTTTTTACTATTATTAACGAGCTTACTATGGGGAGGAAATTTCGTCGTTGGGAAATCGCTCGTTGATCATGCATCACCAATGACACTGACAAATTTAAGATGGATGATTGCGATTGTTTGTTTATTACCGATGGTATGGTTTAAAGAAAAGAAAATTATTCCGCCGCGCGCTGCAATACTTCCGTTAATACTGATGGGAATTTCAGGGGTCGCCCTCTTTAACATCTTTCAATTTTTAGCATTAGAAAAAACATCAGCTACAAATGTAGGTCTTATTTCTACATTAAACGCGATTTCCATCGCATTATTTTCTGTGTTATTTCTAAAAGAAAAAGTAAATACACTTCAAATTTTATCCATGATTCTTTCATTCTTCGGGGTGGTTCTTGTCTTATTAAAAGGTGATTTCTCACTTTTATTTTCACTACATTTTAATAGCGGAGATTTATGGATGATGGCGGCAGTTTGTATTTGGGGAATCTATTCTGTTTGCAGTAAATGGGCTACAAAAACAACTACACCACTCATGGCAACATTATATTCTGGTATTTTCGGCGTTATTTTATTACTGCCATTTAACATAGGTAGCTTCACTGTTTCCAATATTAATTCTTCTTTCATTACATCACTTTTATATACAGGAATTATTTCTACAGTTCTTTGTATGGTGTTTTGGAATATTGGCGTACAAAAATTAGGAGCTACAACATCAGGTATTTTTCTAAACTTCAATCCCATTTTTACAGCGATTTTAGCATTTATTTTCCTTGGAGAAGAACTAACATGGATTCAAATTTTCGGTACAATTATCGTCGTTACAGGATGTTATTTATTTTCCCATTTCAAAACTGTTACTGTTCAGCCAACTAGAGCTTTAATGCGAAGACATTCTTAATCAAAAAAACATCGCCACCAAAGTGGCGATGTTTTCCAGAGTGTTGGGAAACCCTTTAGGGTTCCCAACACTCTGAAATCTTTTTGATTTTAGCAAATGAAAACAACATAAAATAATAGAATTTAGAAAAATAGCCCTCCACCAGACCCTTTTTGGTCAGATGGAGGGCTATTTTTTTCATATTTTGACAAGCTGAGGTGAGATAAGCCTGCATTTGGACAGACTTCAGCCCCCGAAACCGAGCATATCGATAGCCATGGAGTTCTTTGGCGTCCGCAAAGCTTCGCTCTATAGTTGAACAGCGTACTTTATACAACTTTTTCCCTGTAACTGTTAGCTTGTTTTTTCTAGCGATATCTTTATATTTCTCCCATACATGATGAGTGATAACTTTTGTTTCTGTTTCTTTGAAAAGCACACCTCACGTAGCGGACAAACAGCGCAGTCTTCTGGATTCGATTTATATTGACGATATCCTTCGCGATCCGTTGTCGCATACTCTAAAATACATCCCATCGGACAAGCAAATGCATTCATTTCTTCTACATATTTAAATTGGCTTTTCGGTACTTCTTTATTTCGCTTTCCAAATCGGCGATACCCCATCACCATAAATATATTTCTTTCTGATAATTTCTTACAGATATAACCTGTAAAATAGCCTGCATCAAGAGCTACAGCTTCCACCTTAAATCCGAATTTATTAATTTGAGCTTGTAGACGTGCTAAATACGGCTCGGAATCTGCCATATTTCCAGCCGTTATATAGGTATCTGTAATGATATTGTACTTCGCATCAGTTGTACGATGATCTAAGAAATGAAAACCGTTCGGTTTTCCATCTCTCATTAAAAATCCACTATCTGGATCCGTAGTGCTTATACGAGTTTTTTTAGTAGGGGTATCACTTTCCTTTCTAGGTTTTAATTCTTTTTTCCGTGTACCTCACGATCTTCGATTACCGCAGCTTCTAGTTCATCTATATAAAACTTTGCCTTTTCTTTTTTATATTTATGTACAAATTTATTTTTATTAGCATTGGCCTTAATATGTGTAGAATCTGTCATCAGTGCACGTCCTCCCACCATCCGGTTCTCCGTCGCTTGCCTCACAATCTCATCAAAAATTTCTTCGAAAATATTTGTATGAATAAAACGGGTACGGCGATTCCAACTGATTGTAGAATGATCTGGAATAGTATCTGATAGAGAAAACCCTAAAAACCAACGGTAGGCGATATTCGTTTTAATCTCCTTTTCCAATTGACGCTCAGAACGAATACCATAAAAATATCCAATAAACATCATTTTGAATAAAACGATAGGATGGATTGACGGACGTCCATTGTTTTCACAGTAATAAGGGCGTAACTTCTCCTCAATAAAATCAAAACGAATTGTCGCTTCAATCGCACGAAGGAAATGATCTTGTGGAACTAACTCTTCTACAGAAACAGATACACGTTCATCGCGATGATTTTTTAAAGCACCCATCATAAGAAATCTCTCCTTTTCCTCTTTTTTATCAGTGTTGACACATAAAAAGAGGTTCAGACACAAAAACAGGCTGTGGAGAAGACTTTCTCCACAGCCTGAAAAACATCGCCACCAAAGTGGCGATGTTTTCATTTACCTTTCATTTCTTTCACATACTTCTTTTCTTCTTCTGGCGATAAACGTTCTGTTGCCTTTCCAGTATCACCACCTTGAATTTCCCACAAAAAGTTATGCTCCTCAACCGTTTGTGAAAAATCCCCTTTCTCCCAGCGCTCCAAAGTAGCAAGTAACTTTGATTTATTTTTAAAATTTGTACTGCTTTCTACTGCTTCCTTCGCACTACGAATTTCCTTATTTGTCATTTCAATAAATCCCCATTTTTCAGAGGATTTCACTTTTTGATGTACCATCCTATGCATGGTAGAAATAATTTCATCTTCACTAGCTTGTTGCTTCTCTTGCTTTTCTTTCTTCCCTTGTTGCCCCGTTACATTTTGTGCTTTCAGACTCTTCTCCTCTTCTTCTATATAATTAAGGAGTTTCGTAACACCGAATACAACTCCTATCGCAATTACAATCATTGTAATTGTCCCTATAATCCATTTTTTCATATTATGTATTCCCCATTCCCCTAATAATCACATAAACAAATGGAATCGCCTGCGCACAGCCGATTCCATTTGTTTCCTTATTACATTTTAAACCTTCATCGCTTCTCGCACAATATAACTATCCACATATTGCTTAAATTTTATGATTTTTCCATTTTCAAGCTGCCATATATGAACAAATTCTGCTTCAAACAATTTTCCCGTTTCTTTATAAACTCCTGAATAAACACCTTCAGCAATAATTACATCTTTTCCGTTTACTTCATGATACGTATTTACACTCGCTTTATACTCATCCCATTCCGATCCTAAACGACTAAATACATTTTCCATTATAGCCTCTGTACCTATATACGTTCCGCCGTACGGGAAACCTTTTGCCTCTGTCCATTCTACTTTTTCAGAGAGGGCTTCTGCTAAATGTTTTGCATTCGAAGAAGCTGATCCTTCATACGTACCTTGAATAATTTCTAAATTTGATTTAGGCATAGTACTTCCTCCCTCGTTTATTTATTTTTTACACGAGATGTAACTAAATTAGTTACATCTCGTGTAAAAAAATATTCAAATTATTTTATTCTTAATTCCGTTATTGTAACCATTATAGTTACAACAACTCTTTAAGTCAACAATTTATAAATAAAATTTACTTCGTTTTCATTACTTTCTCTTTTAAGAAACGATCTACATATCCTTCTGCTTTTACAACGAATAAATACGCACCCATTGATAATAATGCAAGATCTAATTCATATCCTGGATTCTTTCCATCTCCTAATAATCCTGCTGCTCCATTTACCTTTACGATAGCTCCAGCTAAAATAAGAGCGAATAACAATCCTACATATCGTACACCTAAACCAATAATTAATAATATACCACCAACTAATTCAACTGTTGCTACGCCGTATGCAAGACCACCTGGTAAGCCGATGCTTGTAAACCATCCTGCTACGTTATCTATACCTGATTGAAACTTTGCTAAACCGTGTGCAAAGAACGTAACTCCTAACACGATACGAATAATTAAATTCCCAATATATTGATTCATTTTGAACTCCCCTTTTTTGTTTTGTTATGGTGAACATTTATTCACAAGACAAAACAATACGGTATTTCTTTTCATTCGTCAAATGCTTTTTTTAAAGAAAACAAAAACATTATTCGTTTTACGAATAATGTCTTTTACAAAATAGCGCTAATTCAAGCTTTTACTCTATCACACAGAAAAAGTTGAAACTTTTTTCCAGCATCAATATACGGCAATAAAGACACGTCCTCTTCCACAACCATTCCGACAACATTCACTTTCTCATCTTCAGGTAAATCATTTATAACAACTTGCATCTCCCCAGCATATCTACCGTACAATTCATTATCAATTGTAATACTACCTTTCTTTCTTGAAATTGTATTCATCGGTTGTAATACAACTTTATTTTCTTCGCGCGATTCTACAGAGCGAATGACATCACGAGCTGGATCAAGCCGGTTCGTATGCACTCGTTCTAACAGTTGTACAGTGTCGCTATCATTTATAAATGATTGATATCGCACTGGAATAATTCCATTACTCGCAATTGCGATTTCTTGTACACTTTCTATGCTCCCGCTTATATCCCCAATTAGCACTTTATCGACGTCACACTCTTGCACAAGTTCTAAATACGCTTCCAGCGAGCGCATATTGCGGTGCTTTTCTAACGTTGATAAGCCTTCATATAAGGGACCCCGCTTTTCCCCATCTCCCGGAATAAATGCCATCGTTTTTATTCCGCACTCATGTAAATACTTATTTTGTTTTTGTAAAAATGACTTTGCTAGTCCTGTTTCTGGGCGCGGATAAAAATTATGCCACGCTTCTACACGATCTACTCGTATATTTTCCGTAAGTAACTCTTTCCAAAATGATTCTGTAATCGTACTCGCATTTAAAGCTACTTTCATCTTATGGGATACGCGTGCAATTTCTTTCGGCGTGATGCCATAATCCATTCGTAAACCAGTAATACCCCACTCTACTAACTCTTCCACATTTTCGTACGTCATCCCTAAATGGTGTAACGATTTTGGAGAAACATCGACCATTAATTCCATTTCATTTTCGAGAGCTTGTTTCCCCAGTATTTGAATTAGCTCTTTATATGTACCAGGATCATCCTCTGGTATATGAAGTGATGTAAAAATAGATGAAAATCCATTTTCCTTCGCTACTTTTAGCCACTCTTCTTGTTTCTTTACTCGTTCTTTTGCAAGATAAATTGAAACTCCTATCATATGAATCTCCCTTTCTATGAATAGAAAAAGAGAAAGGAATCCCTTTCTCTATATGTTTTCTGCCATTTCTTCTTTGAATCCGAAGAAGTACGTAAAAATGAATCCGAACGTATATGCCACTACTAATCCAAGGAAATATAATAAATATTTATTATCAGCAATTAACGGAATTAATGATAATCCTGATACGCCAATTCCGAGTGCAGCTGTTTGCATAACTGCTTGGAATGCACCACCAACTGCTGCCCCTAAACAAGCAGTGAGAAACGGTTTCCCAAGTGGTAATGTAACCCCATATAGTAACGGTTCACCAATTCCTAAAAATCCAACTGGTAATGCACCTTTAATTACGTTACGAAGTCGTTTATTTTTGTTTTTACAAAAATCGCAATCGCTGCTCCTACTTGCCCAGCTCCAGCCATTGCAAGTACTGGTAATAAAGGTGTTACGTGTGTTTGATTAATAAACTCCATATGAATCGGTGTTAAACCGTGATGCAATCCGACCATAACGAGAGGTAAAAATGTTCCGGCAAGCACTGCTCCAGCAAACGCTCCGCCAATATTTAAAATCGCATTAATTCCGCTTGTAATTCCTTCAGATAAGAAACCTGCTACCGGCTGAATTGCTAACATCGTTACGATACTTACCACTAACACAGTAATAAGCGGCGTTACAATAATATCAACTGCATTTGGCACTGCTTTTCGAACTTGTCTTTCCACTACAACCATAAGCCACGCTGCAAAAATAACTGCAAACAATCCACCCCGTCCGGGTACTAGCGCTTCACCGAATAATTTTACATTCGCCATCGCCGGGTTAAAAATTAAAATACCAGCAATTGCCCCAAGAACTGGTGTCCCGCCAAATTCTTTCGCTGTATTCCAGCCGACTAAAATTCCTAAGAATGTAAAGATACCGCCGCCAATGAGTAGTAGCATTTGTAGCCACGTTGCATTCGGATCGGCACCTGCGTTTTTCGCAAAGTTAGCAACCCCGTTTATAATACCTGACGCAACAAGACCTGGAATTAACGGAATGAAAATACTTCCTATTTTTCTTAAAAAGTTTTTCACTGGTGTATTATTTTTCTTCTTAATCTCTGACTTCATCTCTTGCCCAAGATCTTCAAGGTGATGATCTGCCACCTCACCAATTCGCAGTCCCGTTAAACCTTCCATTTCAGCTGCTACTTTATTTACTGTCCCTGGTCCAACAACAACTTGAAGCGTCTCATCTTCAATAACGCCCATAACCCCTTCAACCTTTTTCAAAAGGTCCATATTCACTTTACTTTCATCATGAAGCGTTAATCGCAGTCTCGTCATACAATGAGCAATGCCACGAATATTTTTTACTCCCCCAAGTTGCTCTGAAATCTCTTTGGCCATTCTCTCTTCTTTCTTCATAATAGAATCCCCCTCCCTATTATTTTATAGTGCCTTCTTCACAAACCCTTTCGCTTCTTTTAATTTCTCCAGTGATTCCCCATACTCACACTGTAGCAATACCATAACAATCGCAGCTTTCACGTTACGTTCTGCTTTTTCATAATACTCTGCTGCTACTTCATAACTAGCGCCTGTTGCTTCCACAATAATTCGTTTTGATCGTTCTACTAACTTTTCATTTGTAGACTGAACATCTACCATTAAGTTTTTATATACTTTCCCAACACCAATCATAGATGCTGTTGAAATCATATTAAGCACTAATTTTTGCGCTGTACCAGCCTTCAAACGTGTTGAGCCTGTTAAAATTTCTGCGCCTGTTTCTACTTCCACGTTTAGTTTTGCATATTTACTTATTTCAGCATTTTTATTACAAGAAATACTAGCTGTACTCGCTCCCACGCTATTTGCATATTTCAATCCACCAATTACATAAGGTGTTCGACCACTTGCTGCAATTCCAATCACTGTATCTTTCTCGTTTAATCCAATACTTTTTAAATCTTCTTCTGCTAACTCTTCGCGGTCTTCGGCACCTTCTACCGCCTTAGTAAACGCTTTCAATCCACCTGCTATAAATCCTTGCACCATTTTATCATCTGTGCCAAATGTCGGCGGGCATTCCACCGCGTCCAAAATACCTAAACGACCACTCGTACCGGCCCCAATGTAAATTAAACGGCCCTCTTCTTCAAAAGATTTAATAACAGTTTGGACCACTTTTTCAATCTGTTCTATCTCTTTTTCAACTGCTAACGCAACCGTTCGATCTTCTTGATTCATACTTTGTAGCACTTCTTTTATGCTCATCTCATCCAAATTCATCGTCTTCTCATTACGATGTTCTGTCGATAAATTTTCTAACATATTACCACCTGCTTTGAAATTTAATTTCATACTTTTATTATAACTTCAAGAAATTTAAAATCGATATCACTTTATTATTTTATGAAATTTCATTTCTTTTCATGACGAATTTATGTCAGTATGCAAAAAAAGATGGGTTTCCCCATCTTTTCATTTTAACTTCCGTAACCGCAAAGCTTCTTCTCTTGTCTCCATAAATTGATCCAACACTTTATTACCAATACGATTAAAAGTAATCACATATAAAGCATCTATCATATTCAGCTGTGTCATTCTCGAAGCAATACTTGCAATACGATAATCTTGTTCTACATCTGGCATACAAAGACGAATGTCTGCCTCTTTGTATAACGGTGACGATTGATCGAGCTTCGTAATTCCGATAACAGTTGCACCTTGTCTCTTCGCATATTGCGCCATTTCAAGTACATCTTTCGTACGACCAGATGTTGAAATCGCAACAAATATATCGCCTTCTTTTAAATTCGTCACAAGGGGCAACATCATATGAAAATCAGATAGCATCATCGCTGTAAATCCGAGCCTTGTAAATTTATAAGCCCCATCCATCGCCGGAGTAGCTGATCCGCCTACCCCGTAAAATATAATTTTATCTGCATTTACAATAAGGTCCGCTGCTTTCTCAAGTTCCTTTTTATCTATAGCCGTAACGCTCGCCTCAATTGCAGCTTTATTCACATATGTAACTTTATTAAACAAATCGTACGGTCCATCTTCCGTATTCATCACTGAAAAATCATTAATATTATAATCAGCAATCGTTAATTCACGAACGAGTGCGATTTTAAATGCTTTAAAGCTTCCAATCCCAATCGATTTACAAAAGCGAACAACACTCGCCTCACTTGCGCCTGCATTTGTTGACACTTCTTTCGTCGTTAAGTTCGGAACAATCTCTGCATTCTCCATTATGTACATGGCAACCTTCTTTTCAGCTGGTGAAAATTGATCCATATTACTTTCAATTTTAAATAGTAATGTTGAAGCTTTCACTATTTAACCTCCACTTCTTACGGTTGCGTATATTCTCTAATATCATTTGTATCATATAGATAAAAACCATCATTACCAGGTGGATGGTGAACAATTACAGTTCGATTCCCTTTTTTATATGACGTTATTTCACCTTCAGATCGCTGTTTTTCCCATCCATGTATCCAAATTGCAAAGTCAGGTACAAAAGCAGTGTACTTATAATCTTTCGGGTTTTCGTCTTCTACATAGGAAGAAAAAATAGAAACCGGAAAATCTTTCACTTTTGATTCTTTCCATACGGTAAATGGTATACATAATGCAATAAGTATGATTACACCTATAACCTTCCCCTTCGTAATCCTCACACATTTCTCTCCTCGACTTATCATATACGTAGATTTTACCATAATTACAACCTATTCACGCTATATGACTATTGCTTTTTTCCAATAAAAAAAGAGCTTATCTACATCAGATAAGCCCTTCCTCACTATACAAAATACTTCTTCAAAAGCGGCGGCGTAATAATCGTCGTCAATATAACAACAATTACAATCGCTGTGAAATTTTCTTTCGCTAATAAATTCGCCGTAAGTCCATTCGCCGCGATGATAAGCGCTACTTCTCCGCGTGATACCATCCCCGCACCGATACTAATAGAAGATTGAAGATTGAACCCCGTTAGTCTCGCTCCTAAACCTGATCCAATTAACTTTGTAAAAATCGCAATGAGCGTCATAATAATAATGAACCAAAGCTGGCTTCCGATACCTTGAAATGTAATTTCCATTCCAATACTTACGAAGAACACTGGAACAAATATCGCATACGCAATCGGTTCAATTTTATGTTCTACTTCATGCTTATACTCTGTTTGAGAAATTGCAATTCCGGCTGCAAATGCTCCAATAATACCTGCAATGCCCATCATTTCACTGTAATACGAAAATGAGAAACAAATAATAAGAGCTGCACTAATTAATGCTTCTGTTACGCGAAGTGGTACGAGCATTTTCATAATCCATGGAACAACTTTCCAAGAGATGAAAACGATACTTACAAAAAAGATAATTTTCTTTACAATGACAAGCGTTACATTTACATCTTGTGTACCTAAAAAACTCATCACAAATGCTAATAAAATAACAACAATTACATCATCAAATACAGCTGCCCCTAAAATCGTCGTACTTTCTCTCGTATTCATTTTTCCTAAATCTCTTAGTGTTTGAACAGAAATACTAACCGAAGTGGCACAAAGTAATAACCCTAAAAAGATCGCATGCGACTGTAACATTCCAAACGCAAGTCCTGCTAAATACCCACCAAGGAATGGGAAAATAATTCCTCCCATCGCTACTGCGAATGCAGATTTCAAATTCCGATTTAACTCTTCTAAATCTGTTTCAAGCCCTGCCATAAACATAAGTAGTAAAACACCAATTTCACTCAGCTCATCGATAAGTTCTGAACTATTAATAATACTGAGTACAGCAGGACCGATAATAATACCAACAATCAATTTACCAAGTACAGAAGGCTGGCCGAGTCTCACACTAATATCACCAGCTAATTTCGTACAAAGTAAAATGACGACAAGTTCAAAATAAAATAACATAGCATCTTCTCCTACTTTATAAAGTGAAACTTTAATGAATGGTTTTATCACTCCGTTAACCCTCGTCCATTTCTGCAAGTAGTTTCCCCTGTTCATTCGCATTTTATTTGTCACATTTTTATTTGACAAAATATTCTGAATTATATTAAAATTAATCCAGAAATTTCAAAAAACTACATACCATAACTGTACCTTCATTCACTTACGTACTCTTTTCCAATGGATTCACACTATTCGCAGTTATGGAGATGAAAAACGGGAGGAGAGTCCAAAATGAAGTCATTATTACGAAAAAAAGCGCTTAGTACTGAATCACCAAGGCAGCTAGATCGAACATTAACGGCACTCGATTTAACGTTTTTAGGAATCGGCGCCGTAATTGGGACAGGGATTTTTGTATTAACAGGTATCGTAGCGGCAAAACATTCTGGCCCTGGTATTATGCTATCATTCCTTATTGCTGCATTTACTTGTGCTTGTGTAGCCTTTTGTTATGCCGAATTCGCTTCTTCTATACCAGTCTCAGGCAGTGTTTACACTTATGCATACATGACTGTCGGAGAAGTTGTCGCCTTTATCGTTGGTTGGTGTTTAATGCTCGAATATTTACTCGCTGTTGCAGCCGTAGCTGTTGGCTGGTCTGGATATTTACAATCATTACTTCAAGGGTTCAATATACACCTTCCCACCATTATTTCCTCGGCCCCTGGAACAGGAAAAGGTGGTCTCATTGATTTACCCGCTGTTTGTATTTTACTTCTCATTACTGGGCTTTTAAGTTTTGGTATACGCGAAAGCGCACGCATTAATAATATTATGGTCCTTATAAAATTAGCAGTTATTATCGCCTTTATCGTAGCAGGTGCAAAATATGTAAAGCCTGAAAATTGGACACCGTTCATTCCATTCGGGTACGACGGTATTATTACTGGAGCTGCCACTGTCTTCTTCGCCTTTTTAGGTTTTGATGCAATCGCAACCGCGGCAGAAGAAACGAAAAAACCGCAGCGTGATTTACCAATTGGCATTATCGGTTCCCTTCTTATTTGTACAGTTTTATACATGATCGTATCTTTTGTTTTAACAGGCATGGTCCCTTATACGCAATTAGACGTTTCTGATCCTGTTGCATTTGCACTACATTTCGTTGGTGAAGATACAATTGCGGGGCTGCTTGCAGTTGGTGCGATGACAGGAATGACAACTGTTCTTTTAGTCGTTATGTATGGACAAGTTCGTGTTTCTTATGCGATGAGCCGAGACGGCTTACTCCCAAAAGCGTTATCACGCGTAAATAAAAAAGTAAAAATCCCTTTACTAAACACATGGATTACTGGGGGCTTTGCAGCTTTATTAGCAGGACTTTTAGACTTACATTTACTAGCTAATTTAGTAAACATCGGCACATTAACAGCCTTCACATTCGTTTGCTGCGCTGTGCTTATTTTACGGAAAACCCACCCTGATTTAAAACGCGGATTCCGTGCACCACTCGTACCTGTACTACCAGTTGTCGCTATTCTTTGTTGTTTATATTTAATGATTAATTTGTCTAAAACGACATGGATCAGCTTTGCAGTCTGGCTTATAATCGGTTTATGTGTCTATTTCTTCTACTCTAGAAAACATAGTCATCTAGCTAATGAAAAAACAAATGATGAGACGAAAGAAGCATAACAAAATAGCTCGCCGATGAAACGGCGAGCTATTTTCATGTTTTATTATGTTTTTTCGTTAACGATTGTAAATTGCAAAATATACCGCTGCCCACATAGGCTTCAACCTTTGCATACTTATCCACTTACTTCGTCTCTTTCTTTTTCTTTCTCCACGCGTTTACACTATCAAAGAAAAAGTTAATAAATAGCGTTCCTAATCCCGCTAATAAAAATGTCATTAGAAATAGAACCCATATACTTTTATCTTTTAATAAATAATATCCTACAAGGAGCACAACGGCGATCCATACATATTCAAGAATTCTTTTTAGCTTTTTCTGTTCCAAATTATTCGCTCCCTTTTTCTATACTACTTTTAGTATAACAAAAAAGAAGCCTATCATGATAAGCTTCTTTTTCTTATACCTTACTTGTTGATACTTTTTTCAACCAATGAAATAGCATGCTCTAACGTACGATTCATTGATTCTACATACTCATCTTTTACATTTTTATCTTTTAACACAGCTTCTGCAACAGTGATTTTTTGACTCAATGATTTCACTGAACCGTCCGTTACATTTGTAGCTTGCGCTTTTTTCACTACTGTTTTTGCAGTTTCAATATTGATTTGTAATTTTTCTTTCGGTGTTTTCGGTTGTTCTTCTGCTACTTTAGATTGTACAAATGTTTGGTTTGCTGTTTTTAATTCGTTATATGTTTGAACAATTTGGTCTCCCGTACTTGCCATATTTTCAAACACTTTCTTAGCATTATCATAGATTTTTTGTAATTCTTTAAAAGCTTCTTGAGAATATTGACCTGGCTTCTCACCAAATTCATAAGTACCTGCCAATACTTCTTTCACTTTTCCAACCTCTTCATATAATGCATTTACTTGCTCTAATTTTGTACGACTAGAAAACTCGTTGTACGCTGCTAATACTTCTGAAGAACTTAATGCTTTACTGTATAATTTTGCTAATGCAATTTGTCCGTTTAACGGAATACCACCATTGCCATTGCTATCTGGATCTGCACCAAGGGCAAATGGCACATTCGGATGATACACTTTCCCTTGAGCTGGCTGGCTATTTACTTTTTTACCATCTACATAAATTGCTACTTCACTTCCGTTATACGTTCCTGTTAAATGATACGTTTTATTTGCTTCTAATTTAGTTCCAACACGCTTATAACTACCACCGATATGAGCCCACAATTCTACATTTCCATCGCCTGTAGACTCAAAGCCAATTCCACCGCTCTCCGTATTTTGCAAAATCCCTTGTCCACGAATTTCATTCATCGAAAATACAGTTTCTAACGTAAATGAATTTGCTACTTTTTCTTTTTGTGTTGCTGAAAATGGAAGGTACCCAAATGTATTTGCTTTTCCGTTTAACTTCATAACATTCTTTTTCAATGCTTTATCATATTCAATAGATACATTGCCTTTCACATCACCTTTTGTTCCAAACGGTGAGTTATCTTTAAATGTACCATCTAAGAAATTCACATCAAAAACGTCTGCCTTTGGTACTTTCACATTCGGATCAATATTATCTTTTTTCGTTGTGATTTCTGCAGTTAACGGTTGCGCACTTTCATTGCCAAACGAATCAATTGCAACTACTTCAAGTGTATATGTTTTCCCGCCATCTAATCCAGCAAGCGTAAATGTAAGCTCTTTCGGCACTGGATCACGATAAAACTCAGAGAACGCTAATAGCTTATTTTTAATCTCACCTGTTTCTTTATCCTTTGCTTGCAAGCGATAAGAATGAACAAGAAGGTTGTCCAACGCTTGCGGGAATGTTACTGTTGCCGCATTTTCCGTTACATTTGATACAGCAAGCTTTGCATCCTTCGCAAAGTATGGCTTTTCTTTATCACGATCTTCTACATAGTTGAATCCTTCTTTTTTCGTTGGTAATTTAATTTTCCATGGATCGCCTGTCCAAGAATTTGTATGGAAATCACGGCGATTAATTGTTACCTCTTTGTCATCTACCTCTACTAATAAACCTTGGCTTAATGTACTAGCTCCTGGCGGGATATTCCCTTGTACTTTACCGCCTTCCACTTCCATATAGCTTACAGAAGATGTTCCAACAGACGTAAAGTCTTTTTGATGAATCGATCTTGGATCATCTAACGGATAATGTGAATGACCTGAAAACGTAATTACTTGTGGGTATTCTTTTAATACCGCATTAATTTTTGCACTATCTTTCGTTCCCCATTCTTGACTACCGTACACTGTATCTTTAATATGTTGATGTAAAAACACAAAAATCGGTTTTTCTGGATCATCTTTTTGCGCCTTTGCCATTTCTTCTTTTAACCAGTTAATTTGCTTGTCTGAATAATATCCATGAGTTGTCCCATCCTCTGGAGACATAACAAGGAAATGATAACCTTTTACCACTTTATGATAATAAATCGATTCCATTCCTGTCTTTTCTAAGAAACGCTTCTGCGCTCCCTCTACAGATAAACCATTCCAATAATCATGGTTACCTAAAGAAGTCATTCGTACCGCGTCTTTATTTGCATTTTCGTTATACACTTGCATGAAACGATCATATTCTGGCGCTAAGCCGAAATTCGTAAAATCACCTACAATGACAAATGCATCTTGCTTTGGTGCAAGCGTATTAAATTGCTCAATCGCTCTTTTCCAGCGGAACGTATCATCTGTTCCACTATCTTTAATATGCACATCACTTACAACTGGAAAAACCAGTTTCTTCTCACTTGGCGACTTTTCTTGTTTTTTCTCTTCCGCTTTGATTGGTGTATTCCACGGCAATGATACAAAAGCTAATACAAAAACCATCAATAATCCAATAAGGCCTTTTACTTTTTGTAAAGCAGTTCTTTCCACGTGAATCCTCCTCATATAATGAATTAATTACAATGGTTATTGTATCGAACTCATATTAACTTCGTTTAAATTAAGAATGAATTTTATTTATTTTTTGTAAATATACAGTCAATTTCGTGTGACATCCCACATTACTTGTATTATCTTATACAACCACCTTTTGTCTTACAGACTCTCATAACTTATTACGAGCTGTAAGCCTATTAAACATCTTTCGTGAAATTTTTCACCCCTTTATTAACACAACCTATCGCTTTACAACATTTAATAGTAATAAATAGTAGCTATGAAGGGAGGAACTATTAATGGCTTGTAAAAAAAATATCGGCTGCTATGCTCCTTTATCTATCATCTGTCCTCCCTATGATCCGCCTAATCCACCAGAACCACCAGGCTGTGAATTAGTTATGAATGAATTTGCCGGTAATTTTTTCATAACCAATGAAATTCCACTACCTCCCAAAGAGAATCCAAATCCCTTCCGTACATTACCACTTTGGGAAGGGGATGGCGTGCTTAAGATATCCGGTACGATTTCTATATATAATAGTACTAGTAGTACAGGAGAAGTCACTGTTCAAATTGTCGGCCAAGTTACAAATACCTTTACTGTTTTTCCTGGCAACACGATGTCGTACACAGGGAAGTCATTACAATCCATTGCGATTATTAATATTCCAAATAATCCAACCCAATATATAGAGGGGAAATACTGTTGTCAATTTTCATTTTGTTTATAAGATAAGTTTTCTCTTCTTCATTTATGAACCAACAAACCATAGAGAAAAGGCATACCATTGTGGTATGCCTTTTCTTATGAAATCGGATAACGTACCGTAAGGCATAATTGCCCTTGGCTCGTTGCCGTCCCTGTCGTTACGATTTGAATTGTAGTAAAATACCTTACTGTAAACGATCCACTACTTTGTGGTTGTACAGTAATCGTATTAACTACTGTCGCTCCTACTAGAAAGTTTACTGTAATTGGATTTACACCTACATCATATTTTACATAGCCAGACGCGTACAAATCTTGTGTAATATTATTCGTATATACCGTTTCAGTTACTGCACCAGTAGCAGCCCAATCTATACATACCTGATCTTGTACAAGTGTTTTACTGGAACAGCATGATAAGTTAGAATTGCACATCTTAGTCCTCTCCTTTTCTATTATGAAAGTGGATAACGTGTTGTTATACAAAACTCTCCTTGATATGTTCCAGGTGTTCCAGCAGGTAAAGTTACTTCAATTGTCTCGAAACGACGGTACGTAAAAGCAATACTCGTTCCAGGATTTAATGTTTGTGTGTCAATTGTAGCCCCTGTTCCATCTAGAACTGTCAGCGTGATTGGAACTGGCCCAACGTCATACCTAACAAACCCTGTTCCGATCATATTTTGATTAATATTGTTGTTATACAGCACATTTGTAATTGCAGTAGCAACTACAGTTCCTGACCATGGACTACACACTTTATCTTGTACAAAATTTTTATCTGGACAACAAGTTAACGCCGCCCCTGAGCATTCACAAGCCATAGAAATTTCCCCTCTCTCTTACTTATTCCTTATATGTGTATGTCCTTAAGAGTCCTTTGCCTGTATTATTCATCTATATTCACCAAAAATTATGTGCCTTTATCTTTAAATAGATTCCGTTTTGTCCCTCTTTTTCATATATTTATAGATTAAGATACAAGCTACAATTACAAGGACAACTACTAATATAGGTAACATGTACTCCCCAACAATAGCCCCTGCTTTTTCCCAATGTGGACCTAATTTCATTCCAAAATAAATATACAAAGTCGTTAATGGGAACATTGCTACAAATGTATATATGCTAAATTTCCATATGTTCATTTTCGCCATACCACATGGAACGGAAATAAGCGTTCGAACTCCCGGGATGAAGCGTCCTAAAAATGCTACAACCGGCCCATATTTCTCAAAGAAATCATCTGCTTTTTGAATTTGTTCTTCTTTAATGAAGAAGTATTTCCCATACTTCACTAATATAGGGCGCCCTCCGTAATAACCGAGCGCGTATAAAGTTAAAGGCCCTGTCGTCCCACCAAGTGTTCCAGCTAATACAGCTAGCCAAAAATTCATATCACCCTCGTATACCCAATATCCAACCATAGGCAAAACTACCTCTGCTGGAATAAATTCAAAAGTTAAAGCTAACACAACTCCAAAATAAGAAAACTGCTTTAAATACTCGATTATATCTAAAATAATTTGCTCCATACTTTTAGCTCCTATCCTACATTTACATTATGCTTTTCTTGCAATTGTACTGGTGCCATCTTTACAATTCGATTCAAAATGAATAAGACAATTCCAATATCATCTAAAATACCGATAAACGGTAAGAAGTCTGGAATTAAATCGAGCGGCATCGCTACATAACCAACTAAAAAAGCAATAGATAAGATTTTCTTCTTTATGGAAACCTCTTTTGAAGTAAAAAAGTCAAATAGAAATGGAACAAAACGGCGGACATGAAATACAACTCTTAATCTACTAATAAGTTTTTTCATTTTTATTTCTCCTCTCTTTGTATACAAAAAGGACCCTACCAAATATGGTAAGGGTCCTAAAAAAGACAAGAAGGGGCCTTTACCATTGCTGGTAAAGGTCTCACTAACAACGAAACGTTGCCAATAAAGCCGAGGGTTTCTCCCTGTAATGACGACTTTACTGTAATAAGTTACTCCCCTTTATATACACAATTTTATACAATCACATTAAAATATTTGGAGGGGCTTGTCAATATTTTTTTCATTCACCATTCAGATTATTAGATTGTAAAAGGCTCTTTTCCATGTTCTCTATTGAAATAAATTGGAGTGTATAACCATCTGGATCATGAATTATTATTCTAACTTCTTCACCGCGGCGCTTTTCTACAAATGATATTTGATAAAACGCTAACTTTTTCTTTAACCGCTCGATATTTGTAGTTTTTAACAATAGGTCCTTCACTGATGATATAACAGTCTCTCTATGTTCTCCCAGCCCCCTGTTTACAACAAAACAAATTCTCGTTGAACCGATATCATACCACACACCTGTTACACGTATTTGTGGCCTTTCCTTGCTCGGTTTAAACCCTAAAATTCCTTCATAAAAATATAATGTTTCCTTTAAGTTTTTAGATTCTAATACAATACATGTTGTAACACTTTCCATCCGCACTCCCCCTGCCCCTTTTAGTTTTCTATATGAGTCATAATTTGCAATTATGTACGAATACAATACGTAGTGATGAATATTTCATTTATAAAGGAGGCGTGTAACATGGATAAATTCATGAAATCTTACATACCTTATCACGGTCCAAATGATCCTTGCCCTCCAATTGGAAAGAAATACTACTCAACTCCCCCACACCTATTTATGGGCTTTCAACCACCTAACTTACCCCAATTCCCACCAAAAGAAGCTTTAAGAAAAGGGACTTTATGGCCTGCTTTTTATGATTTTTATGAAAATCCTCACAAAAAAGGACGGTGAATAAAAACGTGACACAAACATTGCCTGATGAATATTACAAATGGATTGAAAAACTACAAGAACTAGACTTTGTATTAGTTGAACTTACCCTCTATTTAGATACGCACCCCGACGATACTGCAGCTATAAATCAATTCAATGATTTCTCCTATAAACGAAGAGTATTACAACAAAAAATTGAAGAAAAATACGGGCCACTTCAGCAGTTCGGAAATAGTTATTCTAACGCTCCATGGCAATGGAGCCAAGGACCGTGGCCATGGCAAATATAAAATAAAACTTTAATCAAGTGGAGTTTACGGGCAGCAAATAGCGGGATAAAGGAGAGAAACTATGTGGATTTATGAAAAAAAATTACAATATCCAGTTAAAGTGAGTACTTGTAATCCAGCACTCGCCAAATTATTAGTTGAACAATATGGCGGTGCGGACGGCGAACTGGCTGCTGCTCTTCGCTACTTAAATCAACGTTATACAATTCCTGACAAAGTCGTTGGCTTACTAACCGATATCGGTACAGAAGAGTTCGCCCATTTAGAAATGATTGCGACAATGATTTATAAATTAACGAAAGATGCGACACCAGAACAAATGAAAGCTGCTGGATTAGACGCACAATATGCTAACCACGATAGCGCTTTGTTTTATCATAATGCTGGTGGCGTTCCTTTTACTGCTACTTATATTCAAGCAAAAGGAGACCCTATCGCAGATTTATATGAAGATATTGCCGCTGAAGAAAAAGCACGAGCAACTTATCAATGGCTAATTGATTTATCTGACGACCCCGACATAAACGACAGCTTGCGCTTTTTACGTGAACGAGAAATTGTCCATTCACAACGTTTCCGAGAAGCGGTTGAAATTTTAAAGGAAGAACGTGATAAAAAGATTTTCTTTTAACACACATATCGTAACGATATGTGTGTTTTTATATTTAAAGTTAAATCCTTCCTAATTAACATATAAATAGTATATTTATTCAATTTAATGCATTATTTTTTAATATTTATAAAATTCCCTCTTGCTTTCTAGTCATCAGACCTTTAAAATAATAACAGTTACTCGACAAATTATTTGAATTTTCGACAAAAACACTCATTAGGAGGCTTTTCTTTATATGCGTACAACTTTAAAACCAGCGCAAATACTTTCGATTAGTTTACTACTATTCGCAGTTTTCTTCGGTGCTGGTAATATGATTTTCCCGCCTCTTCTCGGTCTTTCTTCCGGAGAAAATATGTGGGTTTCCATTACAGGATTTATTATTACAGATGTCGGTTTATCTTTACTAGCTATCGTCGCTGTTGCCCTTGCTGGTGGTAGTTTTAATACTTTAGCAAGCCGTGTTCATCCAAAATTCGCAGCAATATTCGCTATCATTATTTATCTTTCAATCGGCCCACTATTTGTTATTCCACGAACTGGATCTGTATCTTACGAAATTGGGATTGCACCACTATTCCCAGATCAATGGTACTCTATGTTAGTCTTTAGTGCGATTTTCTTTACAGTCGTCTACTTCTTATCATTAAATCCATCAAAATTAGTAGATCATATCGGTAAAATATTAACACCCATTTTACTTGTAATTATTGCAATTATGGCAACAAAAGCGATTCTTTCACCAGGATCATTTGCAGAACCTGTTGGTGACTATAAAGAAATTCCATTTTTCAAAGGATTTCTTGAAGGATTTTTAACGTTAGATGCAATCGGTGCTCTCGTATTATCAACAATTGTTGTGAATGCCATTCGTCAAAACGGTATACAAGATAAGAAATCCATTGCGAAATATACAATTATTTGCGGAAGCATTGCTGCCCTTTTCTTAACAATTGTTTACTTCTTACTCGGTTATATCGGCGCTTCAAACGGGAACTTAGGACAATTTGAAAACGGCGGTCAGCTATTAGCTACTGTTATGTATCAATTCTTTGGGACAAGCGGTAATGTTTTATTAAGTATCGCAATTATCTTTGCTTGTTTAACGACTGCAATCGGTGTTGTAAGTGCATTCGCTAACTATTTCACAACAGTATTAACAAATGTTTCATACAAGAAGCTTGTACTATACGTTTGTATTTTTAGTTTCGTTATTTCAAACTTAGGATTAAGTTTATTAATCAAAATTACATTACCCGTATTAATTATTTTATATCCAATTACAATCATTTTAATTTTCGTATCCTTTATTGATAAATATACGAAACGTAAACCTTCTGTCTATATCGGAGCGATGATTGCGGCATTCCTTATTAGCTGTATTCATGCACTTGATAATGTGGGAATGATACCAAGTTTTATCGCTAATATCGTACACGCAATTCCTTTTTATGAATTAGGTATTGGCTGGATTGTTCCAGCAATAATTGGTGGTATAGTCGGATACTTTATTCCGCAAACAGAAACTGAAGGTGAAGTTTCTACGAAATAACGAAAAGAAGCAATCATGAAATCCATGCTTGCTTCTTTTTATTTTCTATCGCTGAATACTGTATTTGTGTACGATCGAACCGTTAACATATAGTAACTAAAGTAAATCATGACATACACTCCTATACTACCTAGTAACGGAAGACTATATTCGAACATTCCTGTAAAGCCCATCAAACTTAAAAATGCAAA